>NZ_JBVPQK010000466.1:0-2006 GCF_058197115.1 Bifidobacterium sp. POST2/T3 (B1) | reverse complement strand
TCATGGTGCAGCTCCATGATCTTGCCGGACACGTACGGCTCCAGTGCCGAGTAGTCGTAGGGCAGATCGGGAAGTGTGTATACGGGCATATTGTCTCCTCACAATGATTCTGGCCAAGCCAGATGTGCCATGGTCGGTCTGCGCCATACCAACGACGGACGTGGTCGACCCGACCGGTTCTTTCACACTAGCCCCTTGTTCGCCGAGCACAAGGGGCGCAGACCTTTCTTTCAGTGAACTTTCCCACAGATGTAGATTCACCGAGGTGAAGCCGCAGGCTTCTGGACTGCGGGGCTCTCGACTGGCGGGGCTAGAGTGGTGCCCATGCCCTTTGATGACACCCTTCTTGACAATCCCCGTGCCCAACGCGTTCATCGCTTGGCTGAACTGCAGGATCGGCGGGCCCGGCAGCGTCATGGCCGCTTCCTGATAGAGGGGCCGCAGAGCGTGCGCGAGGCGGTCCGCTGGCGTCCCGACCTGCTGACTGACCTCTATATTCAGGCGGATGAGTCCTCTCCTGCAGCCCAGGGAAGCCATCTGCGCCCGCTCAACGAGACTGTAGGCGCCATCATGGAGCAGGCTCGGGAGCTTCCTGACTGCTACGGACATTTCGTCTCCGCCAGGGTCATGCGTGCCATCAGCGGCAATGCGCAGGGGATCTTGGCCCAGGCGCGTGCGGACGGATTTCTGACACAATCGATGGACTTCGAAGATCCCCAGCGCCTGACGAAAAAGGGGCCCGACCTGGTGGCAGCTTTCTGGCAGATTCGCGACCCGGGCAATGCTGGCACTGTGATCCGCACTGCCGATGCTGCTGGCTGCAAGGCAGTCATCCTTGTGGACCAGTGCGTGGAACTCACCAATCCTAAGGTCATTCGCTCTACGGCTGGATCGGCCTTTCACATACCCCTGATGACCATGAGCACCGAGGACTTCCTGGCCCTGTGCAGACGGCAGGGTCGGACCATGGTGGCGGCCGATGTCTATGGAACACCGGATAAGCCCGTCCGCTCCCTGGCCGATCTGATGGCGAGCGGAGCCCTGACCAGGCCAGACTCGGCGGGTCGGCCCATGGTTCTGCTCTTCGGCAATGAGGCACGCGGTCTGCCCAACGAGTTGCTGCAGGCCATGGATCAGATCGTCCGCATCCCTATATACGGGCGGGCAGAATCCCTCAACTTGGCCACCTCTGCTGCGGTGCTGCTCTACGCCATGGCCATGTCGAGTCGTATTGAAAGAATGTGAAGGCGTCAACGACCGGGATTTCCGCTGATTTGCGGCCCGGACACGGCATTGGCAACAGTGGAAAGGTCCATGGTGGCACAGGTAGAATTCGACCCCGCGGCGATGACCGACGAGGTCAACGAGGGCATCGGCAGGATTCGCGAAGCCTCCGATCTGGAAGAACTCAAGGCGATCAAGGCCCGGTATGCGGGGACAGGTTCAGCCCTGGCCGGATCCGGACGGATCATCGGTAGGCTGCCAGCGGATCAGAAGAAGACCGCCGGGCGTCTAGCGGGCAAGCTCAAGGCTGACTTCGGCCGTGCCTACGGGCTCAAGGAGCGGCAGCTGCGCCAGGAGGAGGAGTCCCGCCGCCTGGCCGCCGAACAGGTGGATATGACCCTGCCGGTCAACCGCCGTCCCCAGGGCGCCCGCCACCCGTTGTCCAAACTCATGGAGGATGTGGAGGATTTCTTCGTCTCCATGGGTTGGAGCATCGCCCAGGGCCCCGAGCTGGAAGCCGAATGGTACAACTTCGATGCCCTCAACTTCGGCCCTGACCACCCTGCCCGCCAGATGCAGGACACCTTCTACGTCAAGGGCAGCCAGGCCAGGGATGCCGCCGGTTTCGTCGGGTCCAACATGGTCATGCGCACCCATACCTCGCCTGACCAGGCCCGTTCACTGATAACCCGTGGTGTGCCGCTCTACGTGGCTTGCACGGGCAGGGTCTTCCGCACGGACGAACTGGATGCGACCCATACCCCGGTCTTCCACCAGTGCGA
>NZ_JBVPQK010000465.1:0-2010 GCF_058197115.1 Bifidobacterium sp. POST2/T3 (B1) | reverse complement strand
TAGCTATACAAGGAGATGCCAGCTATATGCCAAAGATCTCAGTCGTAATTCCCGCCTACAACGTGGGCAGGTACCTTCCGGAATGCCTTGCCAGCATCAGCTCACAAGATTACAAGGACTTCGAAGCTCTGGTCATCAATGACGCAAGCACGGACAACACGGCGGCCGTTGCAGCGGAAGCAGCCGGCAAAGACGAGAGAATCCGATTGGTGGAGCACCCCAGCAATATGGGCACCCATTTGACCAGACGCACTGGTGTACAAGAAGCCAAGGGTGAGTATACCTTCTTCCTGGATGGCGACGATGCCCTGGCGCCTTCCATGCTAAGCGAGCTGTCAGAAGCCATAGACCTTCACCCTGCTGACATCATGCATTTTGGCATCACTGTGACGGCAGCGAACGGCACTCTGGACAAAGAACGGCAAGATTTCGAGAACTTTAACAACAAACCCACCAAGCCAAGCCAGGGCCTCGATATCGTTCGCGATATTTTTGATGAAGACCGCGGACAACAGGTTGACTGGCGGTTCACCCAGCGGCTCTATAAAACGGCTCTGCTCAAGAAAGCCTTTGCCGCCATGACCGACAATCGCCTAGGCCGCTCCCAGGATGGGTACGAGTGTTTTGTCACCTCAGCGCTTGCGCGGTCTTATCAGCCAATCAAGGAATGCAGGGGATACCGCTATTACTATGGCCGTGGAATCAGCGGCACCGCACAGATTACCCCCAAGCTGTACGCACGATATTGCCGGGAATTCCAATCGAACTTTGCAGCTGCGTATGACTTCGCCAACAGCCAGCACTCGGCCATATTGCAGAAATGCGCCCTGGGCTTCGAGCATAAGGGCACAGAGATACTGGCCAATGACTGGTTGCTGCGCATCGATGATGAGCATAAGGCAGAGGCCGCCCAAGAAATGAGCGACATTTTCGGCCCCGCTATCACCGGCAGGGAGATCTATCGCTTTATTCGAGATAGAGCATATGACTTTCTTCATCAGCAATCCGCCATTGATGATTCAGACCCGCTGTGGGGTTGGAAGGCCGTAGCAGATGGGATATTTGTGAACTCTGCTCCCCCTCTGCAGCTTGAACGCTATCAAAGCATGCGCAGCAAGGCCAATGAACACCTGAGCGATCTCAAGGCCCGACAGACGCTTGATGCCTATGACCGACAGCGCATCAGGATTTTCGTAACAACGCATAAAAAAGTCGACATCCCCAAGTCCGAGATTCTGCAACCCGTGCAGGTAGGCCCTGGCCTTAAAAAGGCAAGGATGAAGAATACCCTGCACGATGATGACGGCACTAACATCTCAGAGAAGAACCCCAGATACTGCGAACTCACCACGCAGTACTGGGCATGGAAAAACGTCGATGCCGACTATTACGGCTTCTGCCATTACCGTCGATACTTCGATTTCTCCAAGGACACCCACAGGGAGAACCCTTATGGGGAAATCATGGATGACTATATCGACGATGCCGCCATCGAACGATATGGCCTGGACGACGCAACTATCTCTGCAACTGTCAAAGGCTATGACGTTATCACCACCGGCATCAAGGACCTTCGCACAACCATCGACAATTGGGGCAGCCCGCTGGCTCTGTACAGGGCAGCACCGGACCTGTACCTGAAGGATTTGCAAAAGGCCTGCGCCATCGTCATCAAGTCGCACCCTGACTATAGCGATGACGTCAAGCAGTATCTGCATGGACATTATTCCTGCTTCTGCAATATGTTTATTATGCGCAAGGACCTCTTCTTCGCATACTGCCAGTGGCTGTTCCCCATACTCGACGAATTCGAGCGGAGCACCGACATGTCCGCATACAGCCAGGAGGGTCTGCGTACGCCAGGCCATCTGGCCGAGCGGCTTTTCAACATCTGGCTTATTCACCAGCGCCGGATCAAGCCCACATTGCGTACCAAAGAGCTGCAATGCGTTCATTTTACCCACCCAGAACAGCAGACGATCTGCAGGCCTCTTGAACTTGCCGACAATG
>NZ_JBVPQK010000464.1:0-2010 GCF_058197115.1 Bifidobacterium sp. POST2/T3 (B1) | reverse complement strand
GCCCTTCCAGATGACCAAGGAGTTCGCGGCCTCCATCCTGGAGGTGGTTCCCTCCGAGCGCATCAAGCAGGCTCTGGACGATCCCCAGGTCTGGGACCAGTATGCGGCCGACGACCAGAAGCTGGGCCGTCTGCTGCTGACTGAGCTGCTCTCCTGGCAGTTCGCCTCCCCGGTGCGTTGGATCGAGACCCAGGCGATTATGTTCGATGCCCCCGAGCAGGGCGGCCTGGGCGTGGAGCAGCTGATCGAGGTAGGGCTGGGCCATTCGCCCACCCTGGCCAATCTGGGCACCAAGACCCTGAAGCTGCCCGACTTCCGCGAGCGTCACGTAAGCGTCTACAACCTGGGCAGGGACGAGAGCCGGGTCTATCTGACCGACACTGATCCCATGGCCCCGGTGGAGGAGGAGCCCGCAGTTCCGGTCCAGGACTCCAGCCCTGAACCTGCTCAGGCTGCTGCGCCTACACCGGCATCGGAGCCAACTCCAGCCCCTGCCTCTGCCCCTGCAGTAGCCGAGGATTCGGATCCTGCTCCGGCCCCGACCACCGGCGGTCCATCGGGTGCCGATGTGGCCGACCTGCCCTTCAAGGCCTCGGACGCCATCGCCGTCCTGCTGGCCTACTCCACCAAGATCCGCCCCGAGCAGATCGGGCAGACCGACACCACCGACACCCTGACCAATGGCGTTTCCTCCAGGCGCAACCAGCTGCTGATGGACATCAGCTCGGAGCTGGGTGTGGCCAGCGTGGACGGTGCCGCCGAGGCCAGCATGACCGATCTGAGCGCCTTGGTGAACAAGGTGGCTCCTAACTATCGGCCCTTTGGCCCGGTGCTCTCCGACATTGTGCGTGAGCGCATCCGCGACCTCTTCGGCCCCTCCGGCCTCAAGCTGCAACAGGTTGAACAGCGGGTCTCCGACGTCTGGCAGCTGGGTGCGGGCTGGGTTTCGGCCACCGTGGCCAGCCTGGTCCTGGACACCCGTGAGGGTGCCTCCTCGCGTGGCGGCGACCTGGCGCTCCTGCCCACCGAAGCCGTCTCCACAGTGCCTGCGGCCTATGCGCTGATCGACCAGGCTGTTCAGCAGGTGGCCCAGCGCCACGGCGTCACGGTCTCCATGCCTTCTGCAGGCGGTGCTGCTGGCGGTGCCGTGGTCGACTCCGCCGCCCTGGATGCCTTCGCAGCCCAGGTGACCGGCTCTGAGGGTGTGCTGGCATCCACCGCCCGCTTCCTCTTGGACAAGCTGGGGCTTAAGCCTCCGACCGTCCAGCCTGGCGAGAATGAAGATGCAGCCGTTGTGGCTGCCGTCAATGCCGAGCTGGGCAGCGACTGGCCCGAGCAGGTGGCGCCACGGTTCGAGGCCTCACGCGCCGTCCTCTTCGACGACCGTTGGGCCAGCGCCCGAGAGGATCTGGCTCACATCTACCACGAGCATGATGATGACCGCAGCCGCCTGAGCTTCCTAGGAGCCGGACGCGAGGTGCACGATCAGGCCGTCTGGTACGCCGAGCAGGCAGACAAACGCGGTGAGCAGGATTTGGCCCGGGTCTTCAGCGACATCGCCGACCAGGCCATGACCCCTGCCGACTCGGACCAGACCGCGGCACGATTCGCCAAGGACGTGGCCGTGGTCACCGGCGTGGCCCCCAAGTCCATTGCGGGATCTCTGACTGCCGGCCTGCTGGAAGGCGGTGCGACGGTCATCGCCGCCTGCCACTCCCTGAAGCCGCAGACCGTCATCTGGGCCCGTGACCTCTACCGTCGCCATGCCGTGGGCGGCGCCCGTCTCTGGATCGTGCCCGCCAATCTGTCCAGCTACCGGGATGTGGATGCCCTGGTCGACTGGGTCGGTAATGAGCAGCGCAAGACCACGGGGGCCACGACCACCGTGCTCAAGCCCGCCTACGAGCCCACCCTGCTGCTGCCCTTCGCAGCCCCCGCCATGCACGGGACCATGGCCGACTCGGGCCGGCTCTTCGAGTCCCAGGCCCGGCTCATGCTCTGGAGCCTGGA
>NZ_JBVPQK010000463.1:0-2010 GCF_058197115.1 Bifidobacterium sp. POST2/T3 (B1) | reverse complement strand
GCCCTTCCAGATGACCAAGGAGTTCGCGGCCTCCATCCTGGAGGTGGTTCCCTCCGAGCGCATCAAGCAGGCTCTGGGCGATCCCCAGGTCTGGGACCAGTATGCGGCTGACGACCAGAAGCTGGGCCGTCTGCTGCTGACTGAGCTGCTCTCCTGGCAGTTCGCCTCTCCTGTGCGCTGGATCGAGACCCAGGCGATCATGTTCGACGCCCCTGAACAGGGCGGCCTGGGCGTGGAGCAGCTGATTGAGGTGGGGCTGGGCCATTCACCCACCCTGGCCAACCTGGGCACCAAGACCCTGAAGCTGCCTGACTTCCGCGAGCGTCACGTGAGCGTCTACAACCTGGGCAGGGACGAGAGCCGGGTCTATCTGACCGACACCGATCCCATGGCCACGGTGGAGGAGGAGCCCGCAGCTCCGGCCCAGGACTCCAGTCCTGAACCTGCTCAGGCCGCTGCGCCTGCCCCGGCATCGGCTCCGGCTCCAGCTTCGGCTCCTGCCCCTGAAGCAACCGAGGATTCGGCTCCTGCTGCGGCCCCGGCGACCGCTGGTCCGTCGGGTGCCGATGTGGCCGACCTGCCCTTCAAGGCATCGGACGCCATCGCCGTCCTGCTGGCCTACTCCACCAAGATCCGCCCCGAGCAGATCGGGCAGACCGACACCACCGACACCCTGACCAACGGCGTCTCCTCCAGGCGCAACCAGCTGCTGATGGACATCAGCTCGGAGCTGGGTGTGGCCAGCGTGGATGGTGCAGCCGAGGCCAGCATGACCGACCTGAGCGCCCTGGTGAACAAGGTGGCCCCCAACTATCGGCCCTTCGGCCCGGTGCTCTCCGACATCGTGCGTGAGCGCATCCGCGACCTCTT
The DNA here is from genome assembly GCF_058197115.1 of Bifidobacterium sp. POST2/T3 (B1). Taxonomy (NCBI): domain Bacteria; kingdom Bacillati; phylum Actinomycetota; class Actinomycetes; order Bifidobacteriales; family Bifidobacteriaceae; genus Bifidobacterium; species Bifidobacterium sp. POST2/T3 (B1). The sequence goes on along the minus strand of NZ_JBVPQK010000463.1, from coordinate 1,140 downwards.
CGGTCCCTCCGGCCTCAAGCTGCAGCAGGTTGAGCAACGGGTCTCCGATGTCTGGCAGCTGGGTGCGGGCTGGGTTTCGGCCACCGTGGCCAGCCTGGTCCTGGACACCCGTGAGGGTGCCTCCTCGCGTGGCGGTGATCTGGCGCTCCTGCCCACTGAAGCCGTCTCCACAGTGCCTGCGGCCAATGCGCTGATCGACCAGGCCGTTCAGCAGGTGGCCCAGCGCCATGGTGTCACGGTCTCCATGCCCTCTGCAGGTGGTGCCGCTGGCGGTGCCGTGGTCGACTCCGCTGCCCTGGATGCCTTCGCAGCCCAGGTGACCGGCTCTGAGGGTGTGCTGGCCTCCACCGCCCGCTTCCTCCTGGACAAACTGGGGCTTAAACCTCCGACCGTCCAGCCTGGCGAGAATGAGGATGCTGCCGTTGTGGCCGCCGTCAATGCCGAGCTGGGCAGCGACTGGCCCGAGCAGGTGGAACCACGGTTCGAGGCTTCGCGCGCCGTCCTCTTCGACGACCGCTGGGCCAGCGCCCGAGAGGATCTGGCTCACATCTACCACGAGCATGATGATGACCGCAGTCGCCTGAGCTTCGTAGGAGCCGGACGTGAGGTGCACGATCAGGCCGTCTGGTACGCCGACCAGGCAGGCAAACGCGGCGAGCAGGATTTGGCCCGGGTCTTCAGCGGCATCGCCGATCAGGCCATGACCCCTGCCGACTCGGACCAGACCGCAGCACGGTTCGCCAAGGACGTGGCCGTGGTCACCGGCGTGGCCCCCAAGTCCATCGCAGGATCTCTGACTGCGGGCCTCTTGGAGGGTGGGGCGACGGTCATCGCTGTCTTCCACTCCTTGAAGCCGCAGACCGTCATCTGGGCTCGCGACATCTACCGTCGCCATGCCGTGGGCGGTGCCCGTCTCTGGATCGTGCCCGCGAATCTGTCCAGCTACCGGGATGTGGATGCCCTGGTCGACTGGGTCGGCAATGAGCAGCGCAAGACCACGGGTGCCACGACCACCGTGCTCAAGCCCGCCTACGAGCCCACACTGCTACTGCCCTTCGCAGCACCCGCCATGCACGGGACCATGGCCGACTCGGGCCGGCTCTTCGAGTCCCAGGCCCGGCTCATGCTCTGGAGCCTGGA
>NZ_JBVPQK010000462.1:0-2010 GCF_058197115.1 Bifidobacterium sp. POST2/T3 (B1) | reverse complement strand
TAGCTATACAAGGAGATGCCAGCTATATGCCAAAGATCTCAGTCGTAATTCCCGCCTACAACGTGGGCAGGTACCTTTCGGAATGCCTTGCCAGCATCAGCTCACAAGATTATAAGGACTTCGAAGCTCTGGTCATCAATGACGCAAGCACGGACGACACGGCGGCCGTTGCAGCGGAAGCGGCCGGCAAAGACGAGAGAATTCGATTGGTGGAGCACCCCAGCAATATGGGCACCCATTTGACAAGACGCACTGGCGTGCAGGAAGCCAAGGGTGAATACACCTTCTTCCTGGATGGCGACGATGCCCTGGCGCCTTCCATGCTCAGCGAGCTGTCAGAGGCCATAGACCTTCACCCTGCTGACATCATGCATTTTGGCATCACCGTGACGGCAGCGAACGGCACTCTGGACAAAGAACGGCAAGATTTCGAGAGCTTTAACAACAAGCCCACCAAGCCAAGCCAGGGCCTCGATATCGTTCGCGACATTTTTGATGAAGACCGCGGACAACAGGTGGACTGGCGGTTCACCCAGCGGCTCTATAAAACAGCCTTGCTCAAGAAAGCCTTTGCCGCCATGACCGACAATCGCTTGGGCCGCTCTCAGGACGGGTACGAGTGCTTTGTCACCTCAGCGCTTGCTCAGTCTTATCAGCCGATCAAGGAATGCAGGGGATATTGCTATTACTATGGCCGTGGAATCAGCGGCACCGCACAGATCACCCCCAAGCTGTATGCACGATATTGCCGGGAATTCCAATCGAACTTTGCAGCTGCTTATGATTTCGCCAACAGCCAGCACTCGGCCATATTGCAGAAATGCGCCCTGGGATTCGAGCATAAGGGCACGGAAATACTGGCCAATGACTGGCTGCTGCGCATCGATGATGAGCATAAGGCCGAGGCCGCCCATGATATGAGCGACATTTTCGGCCCCGCCATCACCGGCAGGGAGATCTATCGCTTTATTCGAGATAGGGCATATGACTTTCTTCATCAGCAATCCGCCATTGATGACACGGACCCTCTGTGGGGTTGGAAGGCCATAGCAGACAGGATATTTGTGAACTCCGCTCCCCCTCTGCAGCTTGAACGCTATCAAAGCATGCGCAGCAAGGCCAATGAACACCTGAGCGATCTCCAGGCCCGACAGACGCTTGATGCCTATAACCGACAGCGCATCAGGATTTTTGTAACAACGCATAAAAAAGTCGACATCCCCAAGTCCGAGATCCTGCAACCCGTACAGGTAGGACCTGGCCTTACAAAGGCAAGGATGAAGAATACCCTGCACGATGATGACGGCATTAACATCTCAGAGAAGAACCCGAGATACTGCGAACTCACCACACAGTATTGGGCGTGGAAAAACGTCGACGCCGACTACTACGGGTTCTGCCATTACCGCCGATACTTTGATTTCTCCAAGGACACCCACAGGGAGAACACTTACGGAGAAATCATGGATGACTATATCGACGATGCCGCCATCAAGCGATATGGCCTTGACGACGCGACTATCTCCGCAACTGTCAAAGGCTATGACGTTATCACCACCGGCATCAAGGACCTTCGAACAACCATCGACAATTGGGGCAGCCCGCTGGCTCTGTACAGGGCCGCACCGGACCTGTACCTGAAGGATCTGCAAAAGGCCTGCGCCATCATCATGAAGTCGCACCCTGACTATAGCGATGACGTCAAGCAGTATCTGCACGGGCATTATTCATGCTTCTGCAATATGTTTATTATGCGCAAGGACCTCTTCTTTGCCTACTGCCAGTGGCTGTTCCCCATACTTGACGAATTCGAGCAGAGCACCGACATGTCTGCATACAGCCAGGAGGGTCTGCGCACGCCAGGCCATCTGGCCGAGCGGCTTTTCAACATCTGGCTTATTCACCAGCGCCGGATCAAGCCCACATTGCGCATCAAAGAGCTGCAATGCGTTCATTTTACCCACCCAGAACAGCAGACGATCTGCAGGCCTCTTGAACTTGCCGACAATG
>NZ_JBVPQK010000461.1:0-2012 GCF_058197115.1 Bifidobacterium sp. POST2/T3 (B1) | reverse complement strand
GGCCATCCTGTGCCTATTAATACAGAAGGGAAAGCGTGCATGCACATGCAACGAGATAATGAAGGGATAAGGCTCCCCAAGCTTTTAGGCTTGGCGGTCGCCGGAGCGACGCTCCTAGCGGGCATGGTCGTTCTGCCAGCTACCCAAGCTTCAGCCGCTAACGATGATTATGGTTACAAAACTGAAGATGACTTCATACCAGGGGAGATGACCAGTGAGCAGCCTACTCTGACGGTCACCAAGTTCCTCTCTCTATCTGGTGGTCTTAACCCCACCGGTTCTGCTAATGATCTCGATCAGTTGAAGGAAAATCACGATCTGCTGCCCGCCAAGGATATTTTGTTCAATGTCCAGGAAGTGACGCATGCAGATGGCATGAGTTTAGCTGATATTAAGCCGGGCGACTCTAGTACTTATAAAACGCTTGGTACCCAATACGCTGGTGTTACCGATGGCCAAGGCGTCATTAGTACATGGTACGAGGCCGACACAACTGCAGCTAATCTTGGTAAGATTGCCAACGCAAAAGAAAACGGGCAGCCTTCAGAGACATCTAAGGTGAAGGCTTTCCAACCGGCTAAAGATGGTGTAGGGCATTACTACATCATGACGGAGAATACAGATAAATCCTGGGCGTTCGCTAGTAAGAATCCCAATAAACTCGATTCGTCAAAGTACACTCCTGCTGCTCCTTCGTTCTTCGGTCTGCCCTATGCTACACAGGCACTGACTGGTACAAAGCGGACTGGTTATATCTACCATCTGCATCTGTATCCCAAGAATGTGAACAGTACTGTCTTCTCCAAGACTGTGCAAAATGTTTACGATTCTAAGGGTGGAGTCAAGTCTCAGCGTACAGCAGTCGCAGGTGACAAAATTGATTACAAGCTAACTCAAAAGATATATGCAGATAGTGCCCCTGCAACAGGTGATGGAAAGCTTGATGTTACTGAGCTGGCTGGTAATTTCGAAGATATCAAGATTTCTGATCGTATGTCCACTGCTCTGAAAGTGGATGATAATGGCTTCAATGTGGCTGTTCATTATAAGGACGGCACAGGAAACCAGGTAGACACGGTCTTGACGAAAGACACAGACTACAAGCTGGATAATGTTAAGAATCCTGATCGGTTGGTCGGCACAGGCAAGATGTTCACTACAAGCGACAGTAACTCGAATTACTACAATTTCACGTTCTTCAGTACTGCTTTTGCTAAAACTCTGAGAGACAGTGCCAAGGCCGATATTCATGTCGATGTCACCTACAGCGCTACGGTAACTCCAGATGGAGATTCTACTGCAACTAATGGTGTCGCCAATGATGCAGCTTCCGATTACCGCGAAAACAAGGGAGCTCCCACATCTGAGCATACCAACGTCCTCAATGCTGTGTTTGTCTTTGGCTCCATTAAATCTAAGGATAAAGACTACGCCGCACTGCCTGGCACGGTATACAGACTGATTCAGGATCAAGATCATCCGGATTCATACCTTGGTACAGATGGTAAATTCTATACCGAAGCCGCAGCTGAGAAAGCGGGTGTTCAACTCTACAAGGCTACGGCTAATGAACAAGGTGTAGTAGCTTTCGCAGGTCTACCTATTTTTGGCTCCGCAGCCTCCGCACAAGCTGAGGGTTCAGATGTCAAGACGGTACAGGATGTTCACTGGGTCCTCGAAGAAACTTCGACCCCCTCGGGATGGCGTAAGCCCATTTCTCCATTTACTGAGGTAACGTACTCAAATGTGAAAGGTCAGACTGAGGATCAGCTCGCTCAGACCTATGGTACTAATGGTGCTATAGAGCCAGCGTATGGTTCGTTGAACTTCGGTCAATTCAACGTGACTCCTGCCGAGCATAATACAAAGCAGGACCCATTGAAGTACAACAATGTAGATGTTCAAAAGTACCTGATGCATTATGAAGAGGGTGCGGCTGATGCTCCATTGTCGCTGCCTCTAACTGGTGGTCGCGGTATCGTGCTCCTGCTGGTCGTCGGTGCTCTGCTTAT
>NZ_JBVPQK010000460.1:0-2016 GCF_058197115.1 Bifidobacterium sp. POST2/T3 (B1) | reverse complement strand
GGATCGTCGGTCTTCAGGGACATGGACACGTCGTTGTCGGAGCAGGTGACCTGTTTCCACATGTCCGAATCCTGAAAAGCCACGCCCTGATTACTTTTGACGGCCTTGCCGGGGCTGGTGTCCCTGCCGACGGACAGGGTGTGCCAATCATCCAAACCTCTCACACGGGCCACATCTTGCCCGGCCGTCCAGCCAGCTGCATCCTTGGCCGTGGTCAGGGCCATACAGACGGTAGGCTTCTGTGAATTCGAATCTGCGGACGCGGCAGTTCCATTCGATGTTACATCCACTCGCATGGTCACTTTGCTGTCCACCAGGGGAAGCACGCCCGGATCGGTCACCACATAGGCTGCCTTCGTACGCGCATGCGCATCCACATGAGCCGAAGGCTTCCAGACCGTGGCGTTGAAAATACCCAGCACAATGGCCGTTACAGCCAGCAGTCCGAAGATGGGGGTGACGATGCCGCGCATGATCGTGCTATGACGCGAAGGCTTTTCAGGCCGCGTCATCTCATCTTTTTCCTCGGGTACTCGCTCCATATTATCGACATTCTACCGTCGGCTCCCTATGATCTGGTTCCAAGCACAGGGAAATCACCCATAAGCCCTAAACTGTTCTTCTATGACCATCATCGCAAGGAAATCAGGCAGCAAGCGTCTGCTGGGCGCCATGACGGCTCTGGCCCTATGTCTTGGGCTGTCAGCCTGCAGCGGGAAATCTGACGGGGACGCGCACGCGGGCGACACCATGCAGGGCGTATCAGCCAGTGGCAAACTTGGCAGCAAGCCCGACATCAGCTTCAAGACCCCCTTCAAGGTCGAGAACCAGGCTCATCAGGTCATCCAGGAGGGCAACGGCGAGGTCATCCGCGACGGGGATCGTGTATGCACAAGGAGCCTGGCCCTGGATGCCAAGACCGGCAAGGTGCTCAACTCCACCTGGGACAAGAGCAGTCCGGAGTGCTCGATCGTCATCAGCAAGAAATCCATCCCGGCATACTACGACACCTTCAAGGGCCTCAAGGTCAACTCCACCGTGGCCGTGGGCATCGATGAGTCAGGCTCCGGCAGCAGCCAGGCGACCGACTCCTATATCATGGCCCTGACCTTCGTCTCCCGGTCCAAGAACTTGACCCGCGCCCAGGGCCAGAAGGTGACCGATCTGCCCAGCGACCTGCCCAAGATCAGCCTGGATGACAAGGGCAAGCCCTCCCTGGATCTCAACGGATACAAGCCCGAGGCAGGATTGGTCGTCCAGCCCCTGATCAAGGGCAAGGGGGCCAAGGTCGGCCAGCATCAGAGCGTCAGCGCCAACTACACCGGCTGGCTGGCCTCCAACGGCAAGCAGTTCGACTCCTCCTGGGACCGGGGACAGCCCAGCGATTTCAGCCTGGACCAGGTGGTCAAGGGCTGGCAGCAGGGTCTGGCCGGCCAGACGGTGGGCTCCCAGGTTCTTCTGGTCATTCCGCCCGACCTGGGCTACGGCAGCCAGAAACAGCAAAGCATCCCGGCCAATTCAACCCTGATCTTTGTGGTTGACATCCTGGCCGCCTACTGATTCGGCAATCCATCGAGTCAGATGACAGGGCCCGTACCCATCCAGTCGCATTTGGGGGGTACGGGCCCTGTCATAAGCCAGACGGCCAGGTCAGTCCTTGCCGCCCTCGACAACAATCTCGTCGGGGTTGGCCTCACTACCATAAACTGGCTCCAAGGTCTTGCGATAGTCATCATGGAAGAACCGCTCCTGGCCCAGCTTGACCAGCTCTTTGTTGATATAGTCCAGCAGGGGCTCGTTCCCCTTGCGCACGGCCGGGGCGATGACCGCCTCGTCTCCAAGCTTGGTGATGCCCACCGAGAAGCCCTTGTTGGCCTTGGCCCAGGCCAGCACCTCGGTGTTGTCCGTGCTCATGGCGTCGCCACGGTGGTCCAGCAGAGCGTTGTAGGCATCGGCGTACTGGTCGTACTTCTGCAGCTTGACTTCCGGGTAGTGCTGCTCGAAGTAGGGCTCAGC
>NZ_JBVPQK010000459.1:0-2017 GCF_058197115.1 Bifidobacterium sp. POST2/T3 (B1) | reverse complement strand
ATCCGGCCGTCGCGCTTCTCGACCAGAATGCCATCGACAGCATCGCGATCCGAAATGCCACGCTCCTTCACGCTATCAGTCATGACCTCAGTATCCATCGTCACTCCTCATACGGTTGTTCATGTGCAGTTGCTTTGGCGTTCCCAAATTCCATATTGGGAACGGCGAATCACATGGATGTCATTTTTGCTGACAGGATTCACTCTATCACGTCGTGACCACCATATGTAGTGCCTGAGGATGATTCGTTTCCTACATTTAGTAATTCCCGTGTTTTGTGAACTGAGTCACAAATAGTGGGGTCTGGACAAAGGCGGCAAATGGCCGAAAGACCAGTAGAGGTCATTTACACGGATGGCACAGCCGCCCGACACGCGCAGATTTTGTCTAGCACCGACCCCCGCATCAAACAAAACAGACCTAAGCCAACAGACCCCGGGGCACAAAGAGGGTTTGGGTGCGCAGACGGCGATCCACGCTCATGCCCTCTGGAGCCTGCCGCCCCGGCTCAATCATGGACAGGAGCATGTCAACGCCCTGGCGGCCCATGCGATCCACCTGTTGGGAGATGACCGAAACCTGGGGACTGATCAGCTGAAAGACCTCCAGATCGTCGAAGGAGACCAGGGGCACACGCGAGCGCTGGTCACCGTCCCACTCCATGGCGAGGGCCTTGATGGCATCGGCCGAGTATCCGAAGATAACGGCGTCCACCCCTTGGCCGAGCAGGCGACGCATGGTCGCGGCTGCCCGGTGGCGATCCTCGAACCCTTGGCGGACCACCAATCCCGTCAGCCCCTGACGGGCATCCACACCGTCCAGAAAAGCCTGCTCGCGCTCGCGGAAGGTATAGGAGCGGCTCTCGGGGCCCGGAACGAAGGCCACTCGTCTGCATCCCCTTGTTGCCAGAGCGTCCAGGGCCGCATCCAGGCCGGGCACCGGGTCAGAATCCACTAGAGGGACACCAGGCAGAGCCCGGTCAGGACGATCCACGAAGACCACAGGGAATTCCCTTGCCAACATGGTGCGCAGCATGGGCGATGTGGGCCCGTCAGGCACGACCAGAACACCGTCCATATGCCGAGACAGAAGGATCCGGTAATAGTCCTCCTCTCTGCTGGCCTGGCAAGAGGACACGCCAATCAGGGGCGCGTAGCCTGCCGAGTAGAGCTGGTCCTGGACGGCGTAGACCAACTCGGAGAAATAAGGGTTGCGAATATCGGGGACCAGCAGACCTACGGCATGCGAGCGCGAGGATCGCATGGAACGGGCTCGGCTGTCGGGGATGTAGCCCAGCTCCATGGCCGCCCTGCGGACCCTGTCCTTGGTGGGTGGAGAGATGCGCCCCTTGTCGTTGAGCGCCTGGGAGACCGTGGATACGGACATGCCCGCCTGCTTGGCCACATCATTGATGGTCACCGACATGGGAACCCTCCGTCGAACCCTACCGAAATCGGATGTCTTGCTCTGGACGAGGCCAACATCGGTCGGCCCGCACAAACCTCTCGTGAGTTTCCAGTATAAGGGCAAATGATGCAACCTTTCACCACAGCGAGGCAGAACCGCCTGGGTTGGACTAGAGTGGTCTTGTTCGCGCGGCTGGTGGCAGCAGCCGTGGCACACATCGCAGAATTCCATCGGTCAAGACCGTACCGGATCGTCGCGCGGGCTCCTCACCTTCCCGTAGCGGCCCCGATGCGGATGGGCACCAGAGGTGCCGGAGAGGCAAGGTGACATTGATGAGCATGTCGGAGAATAGTGGCTTCAGGAGAATTCCCGGCCACAGACTGATTGTACGGGCGCTCGCCCTGGCAGCTGCGCTCTGCATGGTAGCTACAAGCGCAGCCTGCGGGGCCAAGGGGGCAGATGACAAGGCCGATGACGGCTCCAAGCTCTCCTTCATGCTGGATTGGACGCCCAACACCAATCATGTGGGCATTTACGTGGCCCGGCATCTGGGCTACTTCGACAAGGCCGGCCTGAAGCTGACCATCCTGCCGACGGCCCAGGCGGGAGC
>NZ_JBVPQK010000458.1:0-2017 GCF_058197115.1 Bifidobacterium sp. POST2/T3 (B1) | reverse complement strand
CGCCACTGCTCCAGGAAGAGCACCAGGAACATGGCGGTCAGCACGAAATCCAGCCCCCGGGTGTCGAAGTTCGCCAGATTGCCCAGCACAGCGCCTAGTGTGGCGCCGCCTACCCAGTAGATCTGGTTGAGCAGGGTGACGAAGAAGAGGTACCAGCCCTTGTCGGTCCCGGCCGGGTGAGGATCTGCGGACTCCAGGGCGAAGGTCTCATCGCACATGCCGAAAATCAAGTAGGGTTTCTTCCGGCCCGTCCCTCGAAATACCGGCAGCATGGCCAGGCCGTAGAAAAGGTGCCGTGCATTAACCATCAGGGTGAGCATCAGCGCGCCCCAGGGATTGAAGGTGGACATGAGCAGGTCCACGGTCACGAACTCCATGGACCCGGCGTAGATCAGGGCGCTCATGGCTAGCGGGTATATCACCGGGAATCCGCGGCTGGTCATCAGAAAGCCGTAGGAGATCCCCAGCACAAGGAATCCGGCCATGATGGGCAGGGTCCGCGGGAAGGCCACAGCCAGGGAGCCCAGGATGGTCCCGGAGGACTTAACATCTTCGTCTGCGTCTTGCTGCATTCGTGGCATGACCCGCCTCCTGACTTCGATTTGGAGATGGTCAGCAATCGTAATCGCCTTTTGCGCTGCTGGGGCCAGGCCGGTCGACAATGTGAGAAGGCTGTCAAGAGGCTGGAAGGACGGAATAGGGGCTCTCCGGATTTTGTTGAAGCTAGCGATAGGTACCGGTATGTGAGGAGGAATCATGGACAAGAACAAGATTTCGACCAACAGCACGGCTACGCTCGTCCTGGCCGGGGGATGCTTCTGGGGCATCGAGCGGTTCTTCCAAGAGGTGGACGGGATTATCGACACTCAGGTGGGATACGCTCAGTCCACAGTGCCCAACCCCAGTTATGAGCAGGTCTGCAGCGGTGTCACCGACGCTGTGGAGAGCGTGCGGTTGACCTATGATCCCCAGACGGTCAGTCTGCGGACCCTGACCCTGCTTCTGCTGGATCTGATCGACCCCTTCTCGGTGGATCGGCAGGGCAATGACCGGGGCAGGCAGTACCGCAGCGGCCTCTACTGGGATTCCGAGCATCGCGAGCAGGAAGAGCCTGTCTTCCGTCGCGCTCTGGAGGAGCTGGAGCGCAGGACCGGCCGTCAGCCCGCTGTGCAGGTGGAGGCCTTGATCAACTTCTATCCGGCGGAGGAGTCCCACCAGGACTACCTGCTCAAGAACCCCGGCGGATACTGCCACATTCCCCTGGAGGCCATCGCCAACGCCGCCTCCCGCCAGCGCTACATCGAGCGCATCTGGTCCCTGGACCCTGAAAGCTACGAGGTCACCCAGCACTCGGCCACCGAACGGCCCTTCGCCAACGCCTACGATGGGGAATTCCGCCCGGGCATCTATGTGGACGTGGTCAGCGGGCAGCCACTCTTCTCCTCGGCGGACAAGTACGACTCGGGTTGTGGCTGGCCGGCATTCACCAAGCCCATAGATCCCGACCTGCTGGTCAACCGCAAGGACTACAAGCTGCTGGGTCGTCCTCGGATCGAGGTGCGGACGGCACAGACCGGAATCCATTTGGGACACGTCTTCGACGACGGCCCGGCTGACCGTGGCGGGCAACGCTATTGCATGAACTCCGCCGCCCTGCGGTTCGTTCCGCGGGACCGGATGGAGGAGGAGGGTTACGGAGACTACCTGCCCCTGGTGGACGGAGCAACCGCCTGACTAGGCCCGGTCCTAAGGGTTGTGTTATACTGCTACTCGGCTTGAGAAATCAAGAAAGCGGATGATCCCACCTGGGAGCCTTCCATGGCTTCGGGTTCGACCCGCGCCGGTGACGGTTGACCGTCAGTATTACGGTGCAGGCATTGACGGTTTCGTTGCTATACGGCTGCGACGGTCATGTTCGAAACCTATGGGTTCTTCGCCGGGCAGTGGATGTTGTGGTATTTGAGAAGGAGTCATCATTAGCGACGAACCAAGGATTAACGACGATATACGAGTGTCT
>NZ_JBVPQK010000457.1:0-2019 GCF_058197115.1 Bifidobacterium sp. POST2/T3 (B1) | reverse complement strand
GGATCGTCGGTCTTCAGGGACATGGACACGTCGTTGTCGGAGCAGGTGACCTGTTTCCACATGTCCGAATCCTGAAAGGCCACGCCTTGTTCGCTTTTGACAGCCTTGCCGGGACTGGTGTCCCTACTGACGGACAGGGTCTGCCAATCATCCAGGCCGCGCACACGGGCCACATCATGTCCAGCCGTCCAGCCAGCGGCATCCTTGGCCGTAGTCAGGGCCATACAGACGGTAGGCTTCTGTGACTTGGACGCTGCGGACCCAGACGTTCCAGTTGGCGCCGCATCCACTCGCATGGTCACTTTGCTGTCCACCAGGGGAAGCACGCCTGGATCGGTCACCACATAGGCTGCCTTCGTGCGCGCATGCGCATCCACATGAGCCGAGGGCTTCCAGACCGTGGCGTTGAGAATACCCAGCACAATGGCCGTTACAGCCAGCAGTCCGAAGATAGGGGTGACGATGCCGCGCATGATCATGCTGTGACGCGAGGGCTTGTCAGGCCGTGTCATCTCGTCTTTTTCTTCGGGTACTTGCTCCATATTATCGACATTCTACCGTCGGCACCCTATGAGATGGTTTCCGCCACCGGGAAATCACCCATAAGCCCTAAACTGGTCTTTTATGACCATCATCGCAAGAAAATCAGGCAGCAAGCGTCTGCTGGGCGCCATGACCGCTTTGGCTCTATGTCTTGGACTGTCAGCCTGCAGTGGGAAATCTGACGGGGGCGGACACTCAGGCGACACCATGCAGGGCGTATCAGCCAGCGGCAAACTTGGCAGCAAGCCCGACATCAGCTTCAAGACCCCCTTCAAGGTCGAGAACCAGACCCATCAGGTCATCCAAGAGGGCAACGGCGAGGTCATCCGCGACGGGGATCGTGTATGCACAAGGAGCCTGGCCCTGGATGCCAAGACCGGCAAGGTGCTCAATTCCACCTGGGACAAGAGCAGTCCGGAGTGCTCCATCGTCATCAGCAAGAAATCCATCCCGGCATACTATGACACCTTCAAGGGCCTCAAGGTCAACTCCACCGTGGCCGTAGGCATCGATGAGTCAAGCTCAGGCAGCGGCCAGGCAACTGACTCCTATATCATGGCTCTGACCTTCGTCTCCCGCTCCAAGAACCTGACCCGCGCCCAGGGTCAGAAGGTGACCGACCTGCCCAGCGACCTGCCCAAGATCAGTCTGGACGACAAGGGCAAGCCCTCCCTAGATCTCAACGGATACAAACCAAAGGGAGGATTGGTCGTCCAGCCCCTGATCAAGGGCAAGGGGGCCAAGGTCGGTCAACATCAGAGCGTCAGCGCTAACTACACCGGTTGGCTGGCCTCCGACGGCAAGCAGTTCGACTCCTCCTGGGACCGGGGACAGGCCAGCGACTTCAGCCTGGACCAGGTGGTCAAAGGCTGGCAACAGGGTCTGGCTGGACAGACGGTAGGCTCTCAGGTTCTTCTGGTCATTCCGCCCGACCTGGGCTATGGCAGCCAGCAACAGCAGAAGATCCCGGCCAATTCGACCCTGATCTTCGTGGTCGACATCCTGGCCGCCTACTGATCCGGCAATCCCACAACCCATACAGACAGGGGCCCGCACCCATCCGAATGCGACTGGATGGGTGCGGGCCCTGCCATAAGCCAGACGGCCAGGTCAGTCCTTGCCGCCCTCGACCACAATCTCGTCGGGGTTGGCTGCGCTGCCGTAGACCGGCTCCAGGGTCTTGCGATAGTCCTCATGGAAGAACCGCTCCTGGCCAAGCTTGACAAGCTCTTTGTTGATGTAGTCCAGCAAAGGCTTGTTTCCCTTCCGCACAGCCGGGGCGATGACAGCCTCATCCCCAAGCTTGGTGATACCCACCGAGAAGCCCTTGTTGGCCTTGGCCCAGGCCAGCACCTCGGTGTTGTCCGTGCTCATGGCATCGCCACGGTGGTCCAACAGGGCGTTGTAGGCATCGGCGTACTGGTCGTACTTCTGCAGCTTGACTTCCGGGTAGTGCTGCTCGAAGTAGGGCTCAGC
>NZ_JBVPQK010000456.1:0-2024 GCF_058197115.1 Bifidobacterium sp. POST2/T3 (B1) | reverse complement strand
TCCTGAACAGTATGTGGCGATGCTTGATGCGGCCAGACGGGGGTCCTACGCCTATCCCGCCATCAATGTGACCAGCAGCCAGACTCTGAATGCGGCCTTGCAGGGGCTGGACGAAGCCCAGTCCGACGGAATCATCCAGGTCTCCGTGGGAGGTGCCGCCTACCTGTCCGGCCAGCGCCTGGCCGACCGGGTGGCTGGCTCCATCGCCTTTGCCAAGTTCGCCCACGAAGTGATCGCCCGCTATCCAAGCATCACCGTGGCCCTGCATACGGACCACTGCGCCCCGCAATATCTTGACGAGTGGGTACGGCCCCTGCTGGCCTACGAGAAGGAGCAGGTGGCTCACTGTCAGGAACCGCTCTTCCAGTCGCACATGTGGGACGGTTCTGGCCTGCCCTTGCGGGAGAATTTGGCCACGGCGGCAGAGCTGCTGGAGCAGTCCCGCGCCGCCCACACCGTTTTGGAGATCGAAGTGGGAACAGTCGGCGGCGAGGAGGACGGTCACTCGGCGGCTATCGACCAACGGCTCTATTCCTCGTCCGATGATGGCCCCAGGGTGGTCGATGCCCTGGGTCTGGGTGAGCGCGGCCGCTACATGGTGGCTTTCACTTTCGGCAACGTGCACGGGTCCTACAAGCCCGGTGTGGTCAAGCTAAGGCCCGATCTGCTGGGGCAGATCCAGGCCAGGACGGCCAGAGCCATATCCGATGGGGAGGTTAGCGGTATCCCCGCTCCGAGCGCCCCTGCCAACAAGCCCTTCCTGCTGGTCTTCCACGGGGGCTCTGGCTCGCAGCCGGAGGAGATCGCCTCGGCCGTCGCTCATGGTGTGGTCAAGATGAATGTGGATACTGACACTCAGTACGCCTTTACCAGGGCCGTGGCAGGGCACATGTTCACTAACTACGACAAGGTCCTCAAGGTGGACGGGGAGGTTGGCGAAAAGAGCGAGTACGACCCCCGTTCTTGGGGACGCCAGGCCGAGGACGAGATGGCGGCGCGCGTGGTCCAGGCTTGCCAGCAGCTGGGCAGTGCAGGACGGGCCATGCGATGAAACGGCATACGCGTTCCAAACCACGCCAGCCCAGACAGGGAATACACAAGACTGCAGCTTGGGGACTTCTTGGGTTCGGTGTATTGCTGATGCTTGATTCCTCAACGACCCCGATGATCGGCCGTCCCTTATGGGCCCAATGGCTGGTGCTATTGGTCGCCATCCTCCTCGTGGGCTTCGGCATCTGGTTTTATGCCAAGGTTGTCATGGTGAGGTGGGCTGAACGTCAGCCTACCGAGTTGACGGCTCATGGTTTCTTCGTCTCCTCGTTGGGCGGACTGGGCATCGGCTTCGGATTGATGGCTCTTTCGGCTTTCATCCTCATAATCCTTGGGTTTTACAGGGTGGATGGTTTCCGCCCATTCGGTGTCTCCCAGATCCTGACCTTAGGAGTTCTAGCTTGCGCGTCGGTTTTTGAAGAACTCATAATGCGGGGCGTGGCTCTCCATGCTTTGGATCGCTGGCTGGGATGGGTACCTGCTCTGATTTTGACTTCGCTTCTTTTCGGGTTCATGCATGCTCTCAACCCTGGGGCTACCCTCTTCTCGTGTCTGGCCATAGCCATCGAAGCCGGTCTTATGCTGGGCTCCATCATGGTATCCAGGCATAATCTCTGGATCTGCATAGGCTTTCATATAGGGTGGAACCTTACTGAGGCCCTGTTGGGAATTCCGGTCTCCGGCCAGAATATATACGGCTTCATGGTCATGAAGGTTCAGGGACCGACCCTGCTGACCGGTGGAACATTCGGCATCGAAGCATCCCTGATCCCGGTCATCCTAGGGCTGCTCGTCAGTGCGGCCTTCCTGCTCTGCCAGGGCCGGGACACCATGATTGGCTCCAGGACCTGACCAGTCTTTTCCAATTTTGGATCGGCCCATGCTGATTTGAAAGGCCTGAAAGACCTCCAGCTCCATACATGGGGTTAGGCTCGTCTATGGATGGTCTGCCTTTGTTTTCCTTGAATGGCGAC
>NZ_JBVPQK010000455.1:0-2027 GCF_058197115.1 Bifidobacterium sp. POST2/T3 (B1) | reverse complement strand
GGCCATCCTGTGCCTATTAATACAGAAGGGAAAGCGTGCATGCACATGCAACGAGATAATGAAGGGATAAGGCTCCCTAAGCTTTTAGGCTTGGCGGTCGCCGGAGCGACGCTCCTAGCGGGCATGGTCGTTCTGCCAGCCACCCAGGCTTCAGCCGACACAAATTATGGATATACAGCTGAAGATGACTTTAAGCCGGGCGCTCTGCTTCCTGATGAGCAGCCTACACTGACGGTCACCAAGTTCCTCTCTCTTTCTGATGGTGGCAACCCCACCGGCTCTTCAGCGGATCTCGATAAGTTGAAGACCAATAATCACGAACTAGTGCCTGCTCAGGATATTTTGTTCAATGTCCAGGAAGTGAAGGCAGCTAGTGGCAAGAGTTTAGCTGATATTAAGCCGGATGACGCTAGTTCTTATCAAACAGTTGGTGACCCATATGCCGGTGTAACCGATGGCCAAGGTGTCATTAATCAATGGTATAAGGCTGAAACGACTGGGGAAAATACCGGCAAAATTGCTGGCGCGCAAGCCAACGGGCAGCCTTCAGAGACATCTACAAAGGTGAATTTACCCAAGGCTACGAATGGTGTAGGGCATTATTTCATCCTGACGGAGAATAAGGACAAGTCATGGGCGTTCAACGAAAACAATGACCATAAACTTGATAAGACAAAGTACGGTGCTGCTGCTGCCTCGTTCTTCGGTTTGCCTTATGCTGCACAGTCGTTAGACAACACAACACCTAAGGTGACCGGCTATATCTACCATCTGCATCTGTACCCGAAGAACGTGAACACAAATGCCTTCTCGAAGACTGTGCAAAATGTTTACGACTCCACAACAGGTGCAGTTAAGACTCAGCGGACGGCAGTCGCAGGTGACAAGATTGATTACAAGCTGTCTCAGAAGATCAATGCGCAACCTGTAACTGGGCAGCTTGATGTAAGCCAGCTTGCCGGCGATTACGCTGATATCAAGATCTCTGATCGCATGTCTACAGCTTTGAAAATGGATGAGGGCACCATCAAGGCGATAGTCTATTATAAGGACAATTCTGGAGCACAGAAGCAAAAGGAGTTGTCAAGGTCTGGAGACACAATCGATTACAAGATGGATAACGACAAGAATCCAGATCGGTTGACCGGTAATACAGGCAAGATGTTCTCAACAACGGACAACTATTCGAACTACTACAATTTCACGTTCTTTGGTAGTGAAGTTGCTTCTCTTCTGAAGAGTGCTGCCAAGGCTGATATTCATGTCGATGTCACCTACAGCGCCACGGTAACCCCAGATGGCGATTCTACTGGAACTAACGGTGTAGCGAATGATGCATCTGCTGATTTCCGCGGAAATACGGGTGCCACAATTGTTGACCATACCAACGTCATCAATGCCGTGTTCGTCTTCGGCGCCATTAAGTCTGCCGATCACAACTACGATGCGTTGCCCAAGACGGAGTTCCGACTGGTTCAGGATGAAACCCACCAGGACTCCTACCTCGCCACGAATGGTGAGTTCTATGCCAACGAAGCAGCAGCAGAGGCAAAAAATGCTAAGCTGTACAAGGCTACAGCTAATGATCAAGGCGTGGTAGCTTTCGCAGGTCTACCTATTTTTGGTCCCGCAGCTCAAAGGGCAGGAGATTCAGCTGGCAAGACGGTAAAGGAAGTTCAATGGAGCCTGAAAGAGACTTCCACTCCTAGCGGATGGCGTAGCCCCAGTACCCCATTTAGCACGATTACATATTCAAATGTCGCTGGTCAGACTGAAGAACAGCTCGCTCAGACCTACGGTCCCAATGCTGCTATAGAGCCTGCATATGCTTCACTGAAGTTTGGTCCATTCGATGTGACTCCTGCGCAGTATGTTGCAAAGAAGAATCAGCCATTGAAGTACAACAATGTGGCTATTCAGAAGTATCTGGCGCATTCTGCGGAGGGTGATGCTGATGCTCCATTGTCGCTGCCTCTAACTGGTGGTCGCGGTATCGTGCTCCTGCTGGTCGTCGGTGCTCTGCTTAT
>NZ_JBVPQK010000454.1:0-2035 GCF_058197115.1 Bifidobacterium sp. POST2/T3 (B1) | reverse complement strand
GACGAGAATGCAATCCACCAATGGCTCATCGAGTGCTTCGGCCCGGTGCAGGGCGAGCTGGCCTGGAGTCAGTTCTCTCAGCTGCCTGAGTCCATCCGCTCCCAGATGGCGGCTCAGGGAGCCGAACAGCTGCCCAAACCCGCCGAGGTCCAGGCCCTGATTCAGGCTTTCACGGCCGGAGGGCTGAACACTCCCGCTGACATGCAGGCCCAGGCCGATCAGGGGCCCATCAACATTGCACTGGCCAAGAACATCGCCCTGGGGCGCACTAGGGCCGACCAGTCCGATACCACAGTTACAGCAGAGGACAGCGACCGGGTGGCCCGGGTCATGAGCGAGGCCAACCTCTGGCTGGACACCGTCTGCGCCTTCGATCCCGCCCCGGGCCAGACCGAAGCCCTGACCCGCGCCGGATGGATCGAGGGCAGCATAGACGCCTGGGTAAAGTTCGCCTCCCCGGTGGCCCAGGCGGTCAGCGACGCCTTGACCTCCGTCATAAGCCAGCGCTTCCAAGGCTTCGACCAGGGCGAGATTTCTGGAATGTTCGCCGGACCTGTGCCCATTCCACTACCCGACAACCTCAAGGATCCCACCACGCTGATGAAGCTGCTGGGAAACACCTCTTTCGCCATGCAGCTGGGGCAGGCCGCCGGCGAGTTGGCCAAGGAGGTCCGAGGAGGATTCGACCAGGGAATCCCGCTGCTGAAGAACCCCGCCGGAGCCCTTATACCGCAGAACATCAAAGCCTACGCCAAATCCCTTGAATTGGATCTGGACGAAGTCACCCGCTACATGGCCCTCAAGGAGGCCGCCCACGCCCGGCTCTACGCCGCCGTCCCCTGGTTGATGCCGCGCTTCGAGGCCCTGATTGGCAAGTATGCCCGCGGAGTCTCCATCGACTTGGACGCTGTGGAGGACCAGCTGCGCGATGCTGAGCAAATCAACCCAGAATCTATCGCTGGCGCCATCAACCTCAGCAATGTCGGCATCGAGGACACCCCTGAGCAGAAAGAGGCCCTGCACAGCCTGGGCGACCTGCTGGCACTAGTCGACGGCTGGGTAGATTGCGTGGTCTGGAACGCCGGCATGGCCCACCTGCCCCATTTGGAGCAGCTGCGGGAGATGACCCGACGCGAGCGCGCCGTGGGTGGGCCGGCCGAACAGACCTTCGAGTCCCTGCTGGGCCTGCATCTTCATCCCAAGCAGCTACGTGAGGCCGCCGACCTCTGGGAGCGCATCACCGCCGACGAAGGGGTCCAGGGCCGTGACAGCCACTGGTCCCATCCTGATTTGCTGCCTTCCCTGCCCGTCAAGGAGGAATCCGACGAGGGTGGAGCATCGACCTCTGCAGAGGGGCAATCCGAGCAGAAGGCCGACACTCCCGCCACTTCAGTGGATTGGGATGCCGAGCTGGACAAATTGCTGAATGCCGAGGAGAAGGAATCCTCTACCAATCTGACCACCCCCGCAGACTCAGGAACTTCAGATTCTCAAGCTGCAGACTCCGACGCTTCTCATGACCAGGAACATTCGGACCACCAGACTCCCGGCAATCAGAAGAGCGCTGGTAACGATTGCGAGGACACCGACGACGGTCACCCGGATCAGAACGACTCAGACAGGGGCGATTCAGAAAAGAACTAAATCTGAATCGCACTCCCAATCCCCTACGATTCGAAGATCAAGACGATAGCGCTCAGCGGTGAATGAACCGGCTGGGGGCGCGTCGGACGAAGGCGCTGCCGTCCTTGTGCTCCGCATAGGAAAGGTGGAGGGTGTCCTCGGCCCGGGTCACCCCTACATACATAAGGCGGCGCTCCTCCTCCAGGGCATCCCCTTCCGGTGGGGAGCCAAAGGGAATCAGCCCCTCAGCACAGCCCACGATAAAGACATGGGCGAACTCCAACCCCTTGGCGGCGTGAATGGTGGAGACCGTGACCCGCCCCTGGCCCATGCCGCCCTCCAGCTGCTCCAGCACCTCCTGCTTGCTCAGATCGACCGACTGGTTCTGCCAGCCTGACTCCGTGCGCACCCG
>NZ_JBVPQK010000453.1:0-2090 GCF_058197115.1 Bifidobacterium sp. POST2/T3 (B1) | reverse complement strand
ATGACCTTCTTCCATCGGGCCCCCTCGGTGTGGTCCTTGCCATTGTTGCCGCGGCCATCCTCGGTCACCATGCCCAGGGGCTGGGCCCCCTCCCCCAGGTAGGTCAGGCCCGAGTGGTTCTCATAGCCGACCACCCTGCCGAAGTCCTCTGCCTGCTCCACCAGGTTGCCGATCATCCGCTCGGGCTCGGCAATGGTATGCACGTCAAGGATGCCGACCCCCTCCAGGCGCTCATGGTCTGAGGTCTCAAAATAATGGCCGAAGAGCTGATAGAGCCCGCAGATCATCAGCATGGGCACATCCTGGTCGGCCAGATCGTGCAGAAGTCCGGCCCGCTCCCGCAGGTCGTCGATGATCCGTTCCTGGCCATGGTCCTGGCCGCCACCGCCCAGAATCATGTCGATACGCTCCGGCCAGGCATCGCCGGGATCGTAATAACGGACCACGGGACTAAACCCATACAAATCAGCCCTACGGGTCACGCTGAGTATGTTGCCCGAATCCCCGTAGATGTTCATGTCACGGTGGTAGAGGGAGAGGATCTGCAGCGGCGGATGGGTCCCAGCGGCCTTTGCCTTATCCTGAGTCTGCGGCATTCCTGCGCTCCTTCTGGTTTGCTCGCTCATGCGCCCACCCCGGCATCGTCAACGCTCGTGATCCTGCCGAGGGCGGACCGGAGCCGGAGCATTGACGTGTAAGTGCAGTAGATTCGCTTGGGCCGCCCTGGGTGCACCTCAAGGAAGGCTGTCAGCGCCCGATCCAGGTCGGTCTCGATCGCATCCGTGGGCACCTGGTCATAGGCCAGACGCAGGGCCATGTCATAGGCCCGGGTGCCGGAAACCATGGCCACGCCGGTATCCCTGAGCGAGGTGAAGTCCACATCCCAAAGCCAGCTCATGTCACGCCCGTCCGCATACTCGTCCCGGATGGCGATCATGGTGTCCTGGCCGGCAGGGTTGAAGGAGGATAGGGCCAGACGGAAGCCCATGGGGTTCTTGACCAGGACCAGCTCAACCGGCGCGCCCTGGTAGGTGATAACCTCCCCGCGGCCGAAGGCGGGCGTCACCTTGGACAGGGCGTCCATGAGCGCTGCATCATCTGGTTCCCTGTCCTCCAGAACGACCCTCACCAGGGCCAGGGCAGCGGCCGCATTGTAGAGGTTGTAGACGCCCTCCAAGCGCAGATCGGTCTCCAGGATCCGACCGTCCAGGCGGAAGGCAGCCCTGTGGTCCATGACCCGTTCCAGGGTCACCTCGGCTGGCAGCCGGTGACCATGGCGGACCAGACGGGGAGCGCTGCCCGCACTGCCAACGTCAGCACCCCGGTCCGAGGCATGCATGTCGTCATCGGTAGGGAAATAGGTCAGCAGATCGTCTGACAGACCGAAGTAGGCCACACCGGTCTGGGCCGGTGTCTGGGCGGCCAGGCTGGCAATGCGCGGATCCTCACGGTTGAGGACCACCGTGCCCGTGGTGGCCTGAGCCACCTGACCCAGCAGCCGGGCTGTAGTGTCGATTTCCCCAAACCGGTCCAGCTGGTCGCGCATGACATTGAGCAGAAGGGCGTAACGGGGCTTGACCTGTCGCACAAAGTGGACCGCATAGGCCTCATCCAGCTCCAAGACGGCGATGTCGGCATGCAGATGGCCGGAGAGCCCCAATGTAGAGACCAAGGCCGAAACAACGCCGCGGGTGAAGTTGGATCCGGTCGGATTGGTGAAGACCTTGAGGCCCAGGGATTCCAGCATGGAGGCCACCATCCGGGTGGTGGTGGTCTTGCCGTTGGTACCCGAGACCAGAACCACACCACGGGGCAGCCCCGACAGGGTCCTGGCCAGGAAGCCTGGGTCGATCCGCTCGACCACCTTGCCAGGCAGGGCCGAACCGCCATGATGGGACAGCCGCGAAACGATGCGTACCGCCTTGCCGACAAGAAGAGCCAGGAGGGAGCGCCAAGGCCGACGGGGACGACCAGGCTGATCGGCAGGCTGCGCCTTGGAAGTCGTGGGCCGCATATCAGACCCCTCCCTGCTGATAGTCCTGGGGCATGTCCTTGAACTTGGACTTCTCGCCCAGGAAGGCCAGCTTGAA
>NZ_JBVPQK010000452.1:0-2095 GCF_058197115.1 Bifidobacterium sp. POST2/T3 (B1) | reverse complement strand
AGGACGAAGGATTCTCGCGGGTCCATAGCATCCCAGCCAGTCACCTCCACACAGCGCCTCAGCCGGTAGCGCACGGTGTTGGGATGGATGCCTAGCTTCTTGGCGGTGACTTCCAGCGAGTTGCCCGAGCGCAGAAAGGTGAGCAGCGTGGTCGGCAGAGGCCCGTCCGGGTCCTGTCCGGCCAGGCTCATATAGACCTCTTGGTAGAGCTGATCGGCAGCGTCCGTGTCCCCGTTCAGGGCTCGTTCGGGCAGCAGGTCGTCGGCGTGCAGTGGTCTGGACAGGGCGGCAGTGATGGGGTCAGCCACTGCTGGAGCCGCCGCATGAGTGCTCAGGGCAGCTCGGATGGAGTCTTCCGCACCGGAGATTCCATGGCGGAGAGGTCCCAGGCAGACAGCTGATTCGTCGGTGAAGAACCGCAGGATGGATGCGCAGAAGTCGGCTGGGGTGCCTGACCGGTCGGGATTGATCAGGACCACCATGAGCCCCTCGCTCTCGCCCACCAGAGCCCTGCCACCTTGACGGACCACCGTGGTGTGTATGGGCTGGCGGGCGTTCTCCATGCCCTGCCCGTCATCGTTGCCCTGGGCCTCGCCGACGACAGCGAAGCAGTCGAATTCGGTCGGCCAGCCTAAACGGGCCAGATCATCCACCGTCCGTGTGTCTGCCGTTTTCTCGATCAGATGCCGAATGATCCTCGACTCCGTTACTGCCTTGCGGCCGCTCCGCGTTTCGGCCAGGTCGGCGTAGAGCTCGGCTGCTGCAGTGGCGGCTTGGCGGGTGTAGACCAGCGTGGCTCGTTCCTCTTCGGATCCCATGGTCCGGCCAGCCTCCTCAAGCATGTCCAGAATGACTTGGGTCAGCTCCATGGCTCTGTGCGGGCCCAGGCTCCGGGAGAGCTCGGCTGGTACGGGTGAGGGGACTTCGCTGTCTTCTGTGCCCTGGGAATCAAGTCGGGACAGCAGGTCGTCCAGAGCCGTTTGAATGGCCCCCTCCAAGGTTCTGCGCCCATCAGCGGGCACGGACCTGGCCCAGGGCAACGCCTCCTGCAGATGATCCAGCGTCTTCAGGAGAATCTGCTCCATGGCGGCATCGGAGGCAGTAGGTGCCCGGTGAGCTTGCTGCGCCTCGGCAGGTTCATCGTCCTTCGGTCTGGACCGCTTCGACTTGCCGATCATGTCGGCCGGTCCATCAGGTTTTCGGCGCGGGCACGGCGGCTCTGCCGGACCATGTCCAGGATCAGGAAGGGCACTGCCATGTCCACCGGCAGCATGTGCCGTTCGAAGTTGTTGGCCGGGGCAGTGATCATGACCCCCATGATCAGCAGGAGGGGGAACCAGCACAGGGCCCCGCGCCAGTGGCCGGCTGCCAGGCGGGCGACGATCAGCAGCAGGGCGGCCACCACCCAGAAGTTGGCCCGTGCCACCAGGCCCAGCAGGGGGGTGTCTGCCCAGGTTCTGACGAATCCGGTGACCCCATTGCGCCAGTCATGGCACCAGGCCGCCAGCCAGGAGCCCGAGTTCTGCACGTAGCCGTTGTTGAGATAGTAGGACATGGCCACGTAGGCAGGGTCGCCGGGGTCGAAGTACCCGTAGGATTCGGCCATGAATGCATCCAGGTAGATCATCGGGTTGCGCCGTCCCACCTGGAGCCAGGCCCGATTCAGCCGGGACAGCTGCTCGGGCGTGACGGTTCTCCATCGATAGACGATCAGTTTGGGCTGGTTGCCCGAGGACTTGACCCGGTCTGCCTCCCAGGGGGTGTACTGGATGGCGGCATTGTCCAGGTCCATGATGGGTTCAAGGTCGGCCCTCGCCTGGGCCGGAATCCCCCGGGGATTGCGCTGGGCCACCCGGGCGATCTGCTGCAGCTGGATGCTGCGGCTCTCCACGGGGTCACCCTTGATGACCGTCCCTGTGGCCGTCAGGGCGCCGGTCACCCCTGTGAACAGGACCAGGGGCAGCAGGAGACCTATCAGGATGGTGGCCCACTGGCGACGGTGGATGATCAGGGCCAGAACCAGCTGGGCCAGGACGATGTAAAGGCCATACTTGGCGCTGATCAGCATGGTCAGGGTGCTCAAGGCGAGGGCAGG
>NZ_JBVPQK010000451.1:0-2097 GCF_058197115.1 Bifidobacterium sp. POST2/T3 (B1) | reverse complement strand
GACGGCGACCAGGACGTGCACGAGCTCTTCCTGGCCAACTTCCTGGCCCAGACCAAGGCATTGGCCTTCGGCAAGACCGCTGATGAGGTCCGCGCCGAGGGCACTCCGGAGGCCATCGTCCCGGCCCGGGTTTTCACCGGCAACAGGCCCACCACCTCCATTTTCGGCGATGCGCTGACCCCGGCAGCCCTGGGTGAGCTGATTGCCCTCTACGAGCACATCACACTGACCGAGGGCACCGTCTGGGGCATTGATTCCTTCGACCAGTGGGGAGTTGAGCTGGGCAAGAAGCTGGCCCGCGAGATCACCCCGGCCATCTCCCGGGACGACCAGGCGCTGGCCGAGCAGGATCAGTCCACCAGGTCTCTGATCGCTTTCTACAGGGCCCACCGTCGCTGATGTCCGGCCGGGCCCTTGCGGGTCCGGCTCATGGTATATTATTGGACAGTTGTTTGCCGGAAGGGTAGCTGCCGCATGGGCTCCCTTCCTTTCAGGTCCAGCCGGATGCTCCGGCGGATCGGCACCCCCGACGGCAGACCGTCGGGTTCCGTTCAGGATTGCTTCCTTGTGGATTGCGATCCATGACATGGGTCGATGTGCGGCGGCCATGGAGGAACAGCATGAATGCGATTCAGGAATTTGACGCCAGCCACATGAAGCCTGCGGAGCAGATCCCCGACTTCCGCCCCGGCGATACCGTCGAGGTCAACGTCAACATCACCGAGGGCAACAACTCCCGTATCCAGGCTTTCACGGGCGTGGTGATCGCCCGTCAGGGCTCCGGCGTGCGCGAGACCATTCTGGTGCGCAAGGTCAGCTTCGGCGTGGGCGTCGAGCGCCGCTTCCCTCTGCACTCCCCACAGATTGATTCCATCAAGGTGCTGCGCCACGGCCGTGTCCGCCGTGCCAAGCTCTACTATCTGCGTGGGCTGCACGGCAAGGCCGCCCGCATTGTCGAGCGGCGCGACAACAAGGCTGAGTCCGTCAAGTAGGATTTTGCCGGGGCGATCCAGCCCAGACCTTGGCCGTAAACACCCGGGATGTAATTCTCCCGGGTTTTTTCATGCTTGGGTGTGTACGCTATGAGGCATGCGGAACCTATTCTATTAGTGTGTGGGTTCCTGCTGATGACAAGGAGTGAATATGGCCTTTCGGGATGAGGAAACGACCCCGTCAGGACTCTGGTACCCGGACGGCAGGCAGGCCGCCTCAGCCCCGGTGCCGCCCCGTCATGCCCTCGACCACCCTGGTGGGCGCGGCTCTGCCAAGGGCAGCCACCCACGTCTCGGTGAGCGTGGCTTCCTGCCCGAGTTCCTGTTCGAGCTGGTTGTCCTGCTGGTAGTCGTCTCCATCCTGCGCATATTTTTGATCTGCAACTACATCATCCCTTCCGGCTCCATGGAGAACACCTTGGGCATCGGGGATAGAATCCTGACCACTCATAGGCTGACCAGATCCATGGTGGCCCCCCGCCGTGGGGATGTGGTGGTCTTTACCGACCCTGCTGACTGGCTCGGAGATGAATCTTCGCCCAGCTTCCGAGGCAATCACCTGGTCAAACGCCTGATTGGCATGCCCGGCGACACGGTGGCCTGCAAGGGTCATGGCGCCCCGGTCACCGTCAACGGTGTTGCCCTTGACGAGAGCTCCTACCTGCGCCCAGGGGTAGAGCCCAGCTCCTTCCCCTTCAGCATCAAGGTCGATCCTGGGCATGTCTTCGTCATGGGCGACAACCGCTCCAACTCTGCAGATTCCCGCCTGCACAAGGACGACGGCCACAATGGCCTGGTTCCCATAGACAACATCAAAGGCACTGCATTGCTGACCTATTATCCGGTGGGCAGCTGGAAGCTGCTCAATAACCAGCACAAGGTCTTCGACGCCGTGCCCGACCCGAAGCAGGACTGAACCGGCTGTGAGGCGGATTCTGCCAACCCTGGCCACCGAGGCTGCCTTGGCAGACCAGGGAGCTGAGTATGTGCTGGGCCTGGATGAGGTCGGTCGGGGAGCCCTGGCGGGCCCGGCCATGGTTGGCGTGGTGGCGGTCAGGTCCTCCGACCTGCCCCATTTGAAAGTCCCTGACGGGGTGGCGGATTC
>NZ_JBVPQK010000450.1:0-2101 GCF_058197115.1 Bifidobacterium sp. POST2/T3 (B1) | reverse complement strand
AGTTCAATGGGGTGGAAGAGACCCGGCTCAAGCCTGGCGAGACCGTCGAGATCGGCCGCAAGCCTCTGCGTCCGCTGGCCGATGATGGTCGGCGTCGTTTGGAGGTGCCCGATCAGACCAAATCCATGTCCAAGCGGCATGCCATTTTCGCCGTCGATCAGGACGGTCTGGCCACCCTGCGCGACATGGGCTCCACCAATGGGTCCTATCTGATTCAGTCCGACGGATCGCTGGTCAGGCTGCCTGTGGATGCCGCTTACCCACTGTCCAGCAGCTCAGCTCGTTTCCAGTTCGGTGATGTTCCTGTCGATTTCGTGCGTATCAGCAATCCCGAAGAAGACCAGACCGATCCTTCGCTCCGGGTACCTGACCTCTTCTCGTATTCCACACAGCCTCGCGGCGCAGTGGAGCCTGATGCAGCTGAGATGTCCGTTGACGACATTCTGGATATGCGCGCCGGCGAGCCCACCGGCATCTTCAAGGCCGACGGGGTCCGTAACCGGGTCACTGCCCTTCATGATATGGCCCTGGGTGCCGCCAAGACAGCCGATTCTTCGCAAGAGACCGGCGGAATTTCACAAGATCGTCCCAAGTCTGCCTCAGTTGACCGCGACTCGGAGGATAGCGCGTCGCCGACTTTCTCCGGAAGATCAGCTTCTATGAATCCGCGTGACTCGCAAGCGCGGTATTATGACAATCCTGATTCAGCAGAGCATGGACAGACTGACAAGGGATCGGCCGATGCTGGATCGGCAGATGACCAGGTATCGGACCGTCGCCGGGCCTATGCCGACCAGCCGGATGACAAAGAATTCGAAGACCGCGAGGGTGCCCGGCGTGAAGGGGACTTCCAGGCTCAGGACTCTCGTGGCGAAGGCCGCCGACCCCTGCCATGGCAGGAGAACGAATCCGATCGGGGTCTGCCGTTGGTCGGCACTCAGGAGGAGGACAGGCAGCCGGTCGACCGCGACCTTTTCGCTGATGCTCGTCGCTCGCGTTCCGCTGACTCCGCTCCCAATCAGGAACGCTATGACCAAGATGCTCGTGATGATCGTGGTCAACACGATGATAGCGCGTCTTTCGGCTACAAAGGCCATGCGGACGATCAGTCCGGACAAGGCCGGGGGAGCGAATCAGGCTCGGCCCAGGGGTTCACCCCGCTGGGAGCTGTAGAGCTGGCTCGCCTGTCCAAGGAGGAACCGGATCAGGCCCGGCGTCCTGAGTCAGCGGATAAGCCGGATGATGATCATCGATACCAGCCGGCCTTTGAGCCAGGATCCGTCTTCGAGCGGGTTTCCAAGGGTGACTATGACCGTGGCCGGGATGTCATCGAGGTGGACGGGATGAGTTCTGAAGATGCCAAGCGAACCGGGGACTTTGCTCTGCAGTTCGCCATGGCCAAGCATCGGCAACTGCTGCCTTTCCTGGCGATGAACCCGGCCCTTTATGATGATCTTTACGCCTGGTTGGAGGCTCAGGGCGACCGGGACATCGATGCGGCCCTGCAAAACAATGACGGGTATCACGAGTATCTGAACGCCGTGCGGAAGTGAGTAGACGGATGAGCGAGACGGTAATGAGCACCGGGGGATCGGAACAGGGCAAACGGGCTGAGGATGCGCAGGCATCAGCGGCCGGATCCTCCTCCGACCCTGCGGCAGAAGAGGTCAAAGCCCCGCTGACCCCTCTGGAGCGAATTCGAGGATGGCGCCAGGACTACCAGAACCAGGTGGGATTGACTCCTCTGGAGAATGTATCGCAGCTGGCCGCGCAGATGGACCTGACACATGCGCATCCTTCAGGCATTGCACAGCTTTTCGCCAGCGGTCAGGTTCATCTGGATGCGCTCTTCCGAGACCGCGGCATGCTGCGCGCGGCCCACCGGCGTATGGAGCGGGTCCTGGACGATCAGGCCGCCAAAGAGCGTGCCAGCGGTTTTGCCCAGCTCTCCATGGTGGTGGGAGTGGCTGCCTGGCAGGGGCGCGACATGCCTGTTCTGCTCTACCCCGTGCGTATTGATGAGGGCACACAGGGAACCTCCAGAGCCTCCATCAGATTCACAGGCAAGGTGGATCTTAATCCTGCCTTGATCTCGGCCATG
>NZ_JBVPQK010000449.1:0-2101 GCF_058197115.1 Bifidobacterium sp. POST2/T3 (B1) | reverse complement strand
CATGGCCGAGATCAAGGCAGGATTAAGATCCACCTTGCCTGTGAATCTGATGGAGGCTCTGGAGGTTCCCTGTGTGCTCTCATCAATACGCACGGGGTAGAGCAGAACAGGCATGTCGCGCCCCTGCCAGGCAGCCACTCCTACCACCATGGAGAGCTGGGCAAAGCCGCTGGCACGCTCCTTGGCGGCCTGATCGTCCAGAACCCGCTCCATGCGCCGGTGGGCCGCGCGCAGCATGCCCCGGTCTCGGAAGAGCGCATCCAGATGGACCTGGCCGCTGGCGAAAAGCTGTGCAATGCCTGAAGGATGCGCATGTGACAGGTCCATCTGCGCAGCCAGCTGCGATACACTCTCCAGAGGAGTCAATCCCACCTGGTTCTGGTATTCCTGGCGCCATCCTCGAATTCGATCCAGAGGAGTCAGCGGAGCTTTGACCTCTTCTGCCGCACGGTCAGGGGAGGATTCGGCCGCTGATGCCTGTGCATCCTCGGTACGTTTGCCCTGTTCTGATCCCCCGGTGCTCATTACCGTCTCGCTCATCCGTCTACTCACTTCCGCACGGCGTTCAGATATTCGTGATACCCCTCATTGTTTTGCAGGGCCGCATCGATGTCCCGGTCGCCCTGGGCCTCCAACCAGGCGTAAAGATCATCGTAAAGGGCCGGGTTCATGGCCAGGAAAGGCAGCAGCTGCCGATGCTTGGCCATGGCGAACTGCAGGGCGAAGTCCCCGGTTCGCTTGGCATCATCAGAACTCATCCCGTCCACCTCGATGGCCTCCTGGCCGCGGTCATAGTCACCCTTGGAAACCCGTTCGAAGACGGATCCGGGCTCAAAGGCCGGCTGGTATTGATGGTCATCATCCGGCTTTTCCGCTGGATCAGGAAGCCGGGACTGATCCGGTTCCTCCTTGGACAGGCGGGCCAGCTCCACAGCTCCCAGCGGGGTGAACCCTTGGGCTGAGCCTGATTCGCCCCCCCGGCCTTGTCTGGACTGGCCGTCTGCATGGCCTTTGTAGTCGGAAGAGACGCTTTCATCTTGTTGACCACGATCATCACTAGCATTCTGGTCATAGCGTTCCTGGTCATGAGCGGATTCAGCGGAACGCGAGCGACGAGCATCAGCGAAAAGGTCACGGTCGACCGGCTGCCTGTCCTCCTCCTGGGTGCCGACCAGCGGCAGACCCTGCTCGGATTCGTCCTCCTGCCACGGCAGGGGTCGGCGGTCTTCGTCACGAGAGTCCTGAGCCTGGAAGTCCCCTTCACGCCGGCCACCCTCGCGGTCTTCGGATTCTTTGTCATCCGGCTGGTCGGCATAGGCTCTGCGAGGGTCAGCTACCTGACCATCTGCCGAGCCAGTACCTGCCGATCCCTTGTCAGTCTGGCCACGCTCTGCTGAATCAGGATCGTCATAATACCGCGCTTGCGAGTCACGCGTATTCGCAGACGCTGATCTTCCGGAGAAAGGCGGCGACGCGCTATCCTCCGAGTCGCGAGCAACTGAGGCAGACCTGGGACGATCTTGTGAAATTCCGTCCGCCTCTTGGGAAGAATCGGCTGTCTTGGCGGCACCCAGGGCCATATCATGAAGGGCAGTGACCCGGTTGCGGACCCCGTCGGCCTTGAAGATGCCGGTGGGCTCGCCGGCACGCATATCCAGAATGTCGTCAACGGACATGTCGGCTGCATCAGGCTCCACCGTGCCGCGGGGCTGTGTGGAGTATGAGAAGAGGTCAGGTACCCGGAGCGAGGGATCGGTTTGGTCTTCTTCGGGATTGCTGATGCGCACGAAATCGACAGGAACATCACCGAACTGGAAACGAGCCGAGGTGCTGGACAGGGGGTAAGCGGCATCCACAGGCAGCCTGACCAGTGATCCGTCAGACTGGATCAGATAGGACCCGTTGGTGGAACCCATGTCGCGCAGGGTGGCCAAACCGTCCTGATCGACGGTGAAAATGGCATGTCGTTTTGACATGGATTTAGTCTGATCGGTCACCTCCAGACGACGCCGGCCGTCATCGGGCAGCGGACGCAGAGGCTTGCGGCCGATCTCGACGGTCTCGCCAGGCTTGAGCCGGGTCTCTTCCACCCCATTGAACT
>NZ_JBVPQK010000448.1:0-2101 GCF_058197115.1 Bifidobacterium sp. POST2/T3 (B1) | reverse complement strand
GACGGCGACCAGGACGTGCACGAGCTCTTCCTGGCCAACTTCCTGGCCCAGACCAAGGCATTGGCCTTCGGCAAGACTGCTGATGAGGTCCGCGCCGAGGGCACTCCGGAGGCCATCGTTCCGGCCCGGGTCTTCACCGGCAACAGGCCCACCACATCCATTTTCGGCGATGCGCTGACTCCGGCAGCCTTGGGTGAGCTGATTGCCCTCTACGAGCACATCACACTGACCGAGGGCACCGTCTGGGGCATCGATTCCTTCGACCAATGGGGAGTTGAGCTGGGCAAGAAGCTGGCCCGCGAGATCACTCCGGCCATCTCCCGGGACGACCAGGCGCTGGCCGAGCAGGATCAGTCCACCAGGTCTCTGATCGCCTTCTACAGGGCCCACCGCCGCTGATGCCCGGCCGGGCCCTTGCAGGTCCGGCTCGTGATATATTATTGGACAGTTGTTTGCCGGAAGGGTAGCTGCCGCATGGGCTCCCTTCCTTTCAGGTCCAGCCGGATGTTCCGGCGGATTGGCACCCCCGACGGCAGACCGTCGGGTTCCGTTCAGGATCGCTTCCTTGTGGATTGCGGTCCATGGCATGGGTCGATGTGCGGCGGCCATGGAGGAACAGCATGAACGCGATTCAGGAATTTGACGCCAGCCACATGAAGCCTGCGGAGCAGATCCCCGACTTCCGTCCCGGCGATACCGTCGAGGTCAACGTCAACATCACCGAGGGCAACAACTCCCGTATCCAGGCTTTCACGGGCGTGGTGATCGCCCGTCAGGGCTCCGGTGTGCGCGAGACCATCCTCGTGCGCAAGGTCAGCTTCGGCGTGGGCGTCGAGCGTCGCTTCCCTCTGCACTCCCCGCAGATTGACTCCATCAAGGTGCTGCGCCACGGCCGTGTCCGCCGTGCCAAGCTCTACTACCTGCGTGGGCTGCACGGCAAGGCCGCCCGCATTGTCGAGCGGCGCGACAACAAGGCTGAGTCCGACAAGTAGGATTTTGCCGGGGCGATCCAGCCCAGACCTTGGCCGTAAACACCCGGGATGCAGTTCTCCCGGGTTTTTTCATGCTTGGGTGTGTACGCTATGAGGCATGCGGGACCTATTCTGTTAGTTAGTGTGTGGTTTTCTGCGGATGACAAGGAGTGAATATGGCCTTTCGGGATGAGGAAGCGACCCCGTCAGGACTCTGGTACCCGGACGGCAGGCAGGCCGCCTCAGCCCCGGTGCCGCCCCGTCATGCCCACGACCACCCTGGTGGACGCGGCTCCGCCAGGGGCAGCCACCCACGTCTCGGCGAGCGTGGCTTTCTGCCCGAGTTCCTTTTCGAGCTGGTTGTCCTGCTGGTAGTGGTCTCCATCCTGCGCATATTTTTGATTTGCAACTACATCATCCCTTCCGGCTCCATGGAGAACACCTTGGGCGTCGGGGACAGAATCCTGACCACTCATAGGCTGACCAGATCCATGGTGGCTCCCCGCCGTGGGGATGTGGTGGTCTTTACTGATCCAGCTGACTGGCTCGGTGATGAATCCTCGCCCAGCTTCCGTGGCAATCACCTGGTCAAACGCCTGATTGGCATGCCCGGCGACACGGTGGCCTGCAAGGGTCATGGCGCCCCGGTCACCGTCAACGGTGTAGCCCTTGACGAGAGTTCCTACCTGCGCCCAGGAGTAGAGCCAAGCTCCTTCCCTTTCAAAATCAAGGTCGATCCTGGGCATGTCTTCGTCATGGGTGACAACCGCTCCAACTCTGCAGATTCCCGCCTGCACAAGGACGACGGCCATAATGGTCTGGTTCCCATAGACAACATCAAAGGCACTGCGTTGCTGACCTATTACCCGGTGGGCAGCTGGAAGCTGCTCAATAACCAGCACAAGGTTTTCGACGCTGTGCCCGACCCGACCCAGAACTGAACCGGCTGTGAGGCGGATTCTGCCAACCCTGGCTACCGAGGCTGCCTTGGCTGACCAGGGAGCTGAGTATGTGCTGGGCTTGGACGAGGTCGGCCGGGGAGCTCTGGCAGGTCCGGCCATGGTTGGCGTGGTGGCGGTCAGGTCCTCCGACCTGCCCCATTTGAAAGTCCCTGACGGGGTGGCGGATTC
>NZ_JBVPQK010000447.1:0-2102 GCF_058197115.1 Bifidobacterium sp. POST2/T3 (B1) | reverse complement strand
GCTCTTCCAGTCGGGAGTGGACTACTTTGCCGCCTAGGGGAAAGGACATAGACCATGTCGTTGGAGCTTGAAGGCATCCACGAGGAGTGTGGGATCTTCGGGGTCTGGGGACACCCCGACGCCGCCCGGCTGACCTACTTCGGCCTGCACGCCCTGCAGCACCGCGGCCAGGAGGGTGCCGGCATCGTTTCCAACGACCAGGGGCATCTGATCGGACGGCGGGGTCTGGGCCTGCTGACTCAGGTCTTCCCGGACGAGTCCAGCCTAACGCCGCTGACCGGAGACCGGGCCATCGGCCATGTCCGCTACGCCACGACCGGCTCAGGGTCCATCGAGAACATCCAGCCCTTCGTCTTCCGCTTTCATGACGGAGACATAGCACTGGCACACAACGGCAACCTGACCAACTGCGACAGCCTCAAAGCGGAGTTGGAGGATCAAGGGGCCATCTTCCACTCCAACTCCGACACCGAGGTGCTCATGCACCTGATTCGGCGCAGCCCTGAAAAGGACTTCATGGCGGCGCTCAAACAGGCCTTGTGCCAGGTCCATGGCGGCTTCGCCTACCTGCTCATGACCGAAGATGCCATGATCGGAGCCATGGATCCCAACGGCTTCCGTCCTCTCTCGTTGGGCCAGCTGCCAGGAGGGGCCTACGTCCTGGCTTCGGAGACCTGCGCACTGGATTTGGTCGGCGCCACGCTGGTGCGTGACATCGGCCCCGGCGAAATCGTCCGAGTGGACGACTCGGGTTACAGCATCGAGAGCTATACCGATCAGACCTGCCTGTCCATCTGCTCCATGGAGTTTATCTACTTCGCCAGGCCCGACTCCAATATTTATGGGGTCAACGTCCATTCGGCCCGCAAGAGAATGGGCGCGAGGCTGGCCCGTGAGGCCCCGGTGGACGCCGACATGGTAATCGGGGTGCCCAACTCCTCCCTGTCCGCCGCTTCAGGCTATGCCGAGGCGGCCGGGCTGCCCAACGAGATGGGGCTGATCAAGAACCAGTATGTGGCCCGCACCTTCATTCAACCAAGCCAGGCCATGCGCGAGCAGGGCGTCAGAATGAAACTGGCCGCTGTGCGCGGCGTTGTAGCCGGCAAACGAGTGGTGGTCATCGACGATTCCATAGTTCGGGGCACCACCTCGCGCAGAATCGTCCGCCTTCTCCGGGAGGCTGGGGCCAGCGAGGTGCACATGCGCATCGCCTCCCCGCCCCTGCGGTATCCCTGCTACTACGGCATCGACATCCAACGGACCTCCGAACTGATTGCTGCCAAGAAGTCCGTGGAGCAGATCAGGGAAGCCATCGAGGCCGATTCCCTGGCCTACCTGAGTCTGGACGGTCTGGTGGATTCCATCGGCCTGGGTCGTGATGCACCCTACCAGGGACTCTGCGTGGCCTACTTCAACGGAGACTACCCAACGCGGCTTGACGACTACGAGCAGGGCTTCCTGGCCTCGCTGACCCCAGAGGACCGGGCCCGGCTGGAAGCCTCCAAGGGATCCTACGGGCTTGACATGCCTGCGGGGTCGGGGCAGAAGACAGACCAATGAGCACTAGCGAAGAGCAGAACAGACAGCGCAGAGAAAGGGGCATCCATGCCGAAGGCATATGAGCAGGCTGGGGTATCGGTGGAGGCCGGATACGAATTGATCGACAGGATCCGCTCCCACACGGCCAGGACCCGCAGGCCGGGCGCCGGCGACATCGGCGGCTTCGGCGGCGACTTCGATCTGTCTGCGCTCAATTACCGCCATCCGGTTCTGGTTTCGGGCACTGACGGCGTGGGTACCAAGCTGATGGTGGCCCGGGAAGCCGGCCGCCATGACACCATCGGTCAGGACTGCGTGGCCATGTGTGTCAATGACATCATCGCCCAGGGGGCCGAGCCGCTGATCTTCCTGGACTACATCGCCTGCGGACACAATGACCCGGCTCTGCTGGAGCAGGTGGTCAAGGGTGTGGCCGACGGCTGCGTCCAGGCCGGGGCCGCCCTGGTAGGCGGCGAGACCGCAGAGATGCCTGACATGTACCAGCCTGACGAGTACGACCTGGCCGGATTCACCGTGGGTGTGGTCGAACGGGAGTCCCTGGT
>NZ_JBVPQK010000446.1:0-2102 GCF_058197115.1 Bifidobacterium sp. POST2/T3 (B1) | reverse complement strand
GCTCTTCCAGTCGGGAGTGGACTACTTTGCCGCCTAGGGGAAAGGACATAGACCATGTCGTTGGAGCTTGAAGGCATTCACGAGGAGTGCGGTATCTTCGGAGTCTGGGGCCACCCCGATGCCGCCCGGCTGACCTACTTCGGCCTGCATGCCCTGCAGCACCGCGGCCAGGAGGGTGCCGGCATCGTTTCCAACGACCAGGGGCATCTGATCGGACGGCGGGGCCTGGGCCTGCTGACTCAGGTCTTCCCGGACGAGTCCAGCCTGACGCCGCTGACCGGAGACCGGGCCATCGGCCATGTCCGCTACGCCACGACCGGCTCAGGATCCATCGAGAACATCCAGCCCTTCGTCTTCCGCTTTCATGACGGGGACATAGCCTTGGCACACAACGGCAACCTGACCAACTGCGACAGCCTCAAGGCGGAGTTGGAGGATCAAGGGGCCATCTTCCACTCCAACTCAGACACCGAGGTGCTCATGCACCTGATCCGGCGCAGTCCTGAAAAGGACTTCATGGCAGCGCTCAAACAGGCCTTGCGCCAGGTCCATGGCGGCTTCGCCTACCTGCTCATGACCGAGGATGCCATGATCGGAGCCATGGATCCCAACGGGTTCCGTCCTCTCTCGTTGGGCCAGCTGCCAGGAGGAGCCTACGTCCTGGCTTCGGAAACCTGCGCACTGGATTTGGTCGGCGCCACGCTGGTGCGTGACATCGGCCCCGGCGAAATCGTACGGGTGGACGACTCGGGTTACAGCATCGAGCGCTATACCAATCAGACCTGCCTGTCCATCTGCTCCATGGAGTTCATTTACTTCGCCAGGCCCGACTCCAATATTTATGGAGTCAACGTCCACTCGGCCCGCAAGCGGATGGGTGCCAGGCTGGCCCGCGAAGCCCCGGTGGACGCCGATATGGTCATCGGAGTGCCCAATTCCTCCTTGTCCGCAGCCTCAGGTTATGCCGAGGCGGCCGGACTGCCCAACGAGATGGGGCTGATCAAGAACCAGTATGTGGCACGCACCTTCATCCAGCCCAGCCAGGCCATGCGCGAACAGGGTGTCAGGATGAAACTGGCCGCTGTGCGCGGCGTCGTATCCGGCAAGCGGGTGGTGGTCATCGACGATTCCATAGTTCGGGGCACCACCTCGCGCAGAATCGTCCGTCTGCTCCGGGAGGCCGGGGCGAGCGAGGTGCACATGCGCATCGCCTCCCCGCCCCTGCGGTATCCCTGCTACTACGGCATCGACATCCAACGGACCTCCGAACTGATCGCCGCCAAGAAGTCCGTGGAGCAAATCAGAGAAGCCATCGGGGCCGACTCCCTGGCCTATCTGAGTCTGGATGGTCTGGTGGATTCCATCGGTCTGGGCCGTGACGCACCCTACCAAGGGCTCTGCGTAGCCTACTTCAACGGTGATTATCCCACGCGACTTGACGACTATGAGCAGGGTTTCCTGGCCTCGCTGACCCCAGAGGACCGGGCCCGTCTGGAGGCCTCCAAGGGATCCTACGGGCTTGACATGCCTGCAGGGTCGGGGCAGAAAACAGACCAATGAGCATTAGCGAAGAGCAGAACAGGCAGCGCAGAGAAAGGGGCATCCATGCCGAAGGCATATGAGCAGGCCGGGGTATCGGTGGAGGCCGGATATGAACTGATCGACAGAATCCGTTCCCACACGGCCAGAACCCATAGGCCGGGCGCCGGAGACATTGGCGGCTTTGGCGGCGACTTCGACCTGTCTGCGCTCAATTACCGCCATCCGGTTCTGGTTTCGGGCACTGACGGCGTGGGTACCAAGCTGATGGTGGCCCGGGAAGCCGGCCGCCATGACACCATCGGTCAGGACTGCGTGGCCATGTGCGTCAATGACATCATCGCCCAGGGGGCCGAACCGCTGATCTTCCTGGACTATATCGCCTGCGGACACAACGACCCGGCTCTGCTGGAGCAGGTGGTCAAGGGCGTGGCCGACGGCTGCGTCCAGGCAGGGGCCGCCCTGGTGGGCGGGGAGACCGCAGAAATGCCTGACATGTACCAGCCTGACGAGTACGACCTGGCCGGATTCACCGTGGGTGTGGTCGAACGGGAGTCCCTGGT
>NZ_JBVPQK010000445.1:0-2106 GCF_058197115.1 Bifidobacterium sp. POST2/T3 (B1) | reverse complement strand
ATTGGGACAATCAAAGGTATGTCCAAGAACGCGAAGAAGTCCCGGGGGTTCGGGGATCTGTCCGGCCTGGGCCGTTCTATTCTTTCCTCACTGGAAGAACTGGTCGGCTCCTCTCGTCCGACTACTGGGAGTCGCGGGGATCGTCCCCTGGATTCTTCGGTGGCCGACATGGTCGATCTGATCAACCGGACAGGGCGCCATCCAGATGATCGGCAGATGCGCGAATTTCTGGCCTCCCACAGCCGTGTTCTGGGCATCGCCGTA
The DNA here is from genome assembly GCF_058197115.1 of Bifidobacterium sp. POST2/T3 (B1). Taxonomy (NCBI): domain Bacteria; kingdom Bacillati; phylum Actinomycetota; class Actinomycetes; order Bifidobacteriales; family Bifidobacteriaceae; genus Bifidobacterium; species Bifidobacterium sp. POST2/T3 (B1). Next base: position 1,842 of record NZ_JBVPQK010000445.1, on the reverse strand, counting down.
AAGCGTCGGCTTTTTCCGCGCCTGCAGGGCGTGCCCGAGGGACTGACGCTGGGCTGGGTCCAGTGGTCTGATGCTCCAGGCCGCGGCTTCGCGCTGGGTATCTTCACCGATCGTCGTCACTTCGCCCAGATTGCTCTGGCCGACGACCATGGCCGGGTCTTCATCGGCGAGCAGGGCCGGATGGATCTTCAGAATATGGAGCCTGCCTTCTTGCTGGGCCGGGAGGAGGAGGTGACCCTGGCCGACGGTCGTCGGCTGGGTCGCGATCCGGGTCAGGATTCAGGGCCGGTCCGCGCCCTGCAGGGTGCTGTAGCAGGCCGTGACGATGCCGGTCACATGCGTTGGCTGGCCTCCTGGCTGCGAGCCGATGGCCGCTATTCACTTGAGCAGCTGCGTCCGCTCCTGCCTCCTGAGATGCGCCTGGACCTGGAGTACCGGGATGCCGTGGCCATTGCCTTCTTCGCCGCCTACTTGCTGCCGCGCATCCAGGGAACCTTCACTGGGTTCGGCTCAGGCAACATCTTCTACCGGCTCAACCGGGAGGCGCCCATGGGAGCCATCCGACGCAGCGTGGGTGACATGATCCAGGCGCGCTCCCACGGACAGCGGGTCTCCGGTCTGGAGGATCTGTTTGCCGACCTGATGCGCGAGGCTGGGGCTCTATCACCCGTCTCAGGCCTTGAGGCCGTTCATGGGGCCGAGCCCCTGCATCTGTATGCTTCCTCTTATTCGGGCGCCTACTTTCTGAGCTGGGACAACGGACTGGAGTTCACTGCCGCTCTTGCGGCCCTGCGCATCGAGGGCAATCTCAACAGGTTCGCCGCCGTCAGCGCCTGGCTGGAGCGCAATGCCCGCCTGGGAACGCTGCCCACCGAGGACTCGATCAACCGCGTCCAGGCAACCCGGCTGGACCAGGCACTTTTGGATGATCCTGCCATTGTCGCCTTGCTGCGCCCGGGGGACTATCCGATTCGTTTCGACCCCCTGGAGGACGACGGGCGGACCGCCATCAATGCCATGGTCGACAAGGCTGCGGCGACCGCCGTCATGGTGCGTCAACAGGCTCCCCAGGCTCTGCCTGTGCGAGCGGACGGCCAGGGTCAGGAGCCGGTGTGTTCCGAGTGGGTCTACAGGCAGACGCTGTCCATGCTGATGCGTTCCCTCCGGCTGCCCTTCCGCTTCGATGTGGAGTTCAGGTCCAACCTCTCCCAAGGACAGGTGGCCCTGGCCTTCACTGCAGCAGGACGCACGATGATGCCTTCCAGCCGCTATGAGGACCAGTCGCGGGCCTGGCGGGACCTGGATGACGGCGAGCGATCCGCCATGAGCGCTGACTACAACCTGCGCGTCGGGCTGATGATGGCTGCCCTGGCCTTCGGGGTGGATCCGGCCGTGCGCGAGGTCAGCCTGCAGGTCGACTCCATCGGTCTGGAAGAGGCTGTCGACCAGCAGAACTCGGCGATCAGGACCATGATGGGACAGGCCCTGGAGGCATTTGAGCGCATGCGTTCAGGCGAGGTGGCCCCCACCGGGTCCAAGGCTGATCCCAAGGATGGCGACGTGCACGGCGATCCCACCAAGCCCATTGCCTCCCGGATGGCCCCGGAGCAGCAAGAGGGGAACGAGGAGGACAAGGCCGAGGATCAGGGTGAAAAGGAATCTGTGGATCGTGAGTTCAAGGATCTTATGCAGGGCGTGGACCTTGACTCTGCTGCTTTTGCGCCGCCTTCGTCAGCCAATGATTCCGACGCGGATGAGTCGACTTCTGATGATGCATCGAAGGAGGATGTCTCGAATGATGATGCCTCTGCAGACAAGACTGACGACGACGCATCGCAGAAT
>NZ_JBVPQK010000444.1:0-2106 GCF_058197115.1 Bifidobacterium sp. POST2/T3 (B1) | reverse complement strand
ATTCTGCGATGCGTCGTCGTCAGTCTTGTCTGCAGAGGCATCATCATTCGAGACATCCTCCTTCGATGCATCATCAGCAGTCGACTCATCCGCGTCGGAATCATTGGCTGACGACGGCGGCGTAAAGGCAGCAGAGTCAAGGTCCACGCCCTGCATGAGATCCTTGAACTCACGGTCCACGGATTCCTTTTCACCCTGATCTTCGGCCTTGTCCTCCTCGTTCCCCTCTTGCTGCTCCGGGGCCATCCGGGAGGCAATGGGCTTGGTGGGATCACCGTGCACGTCGCCATCCTTGGGATCAGCCTTGGACCCGGTGGGGGCCACCTCGCCTGAACGCATGCGCTCAAAGGCCTCAAGGGCCTGTCCCATCATGGTCCTGATAGCCGAGTTCTGCTGGTCGACAGCCTCTTCCAGACCGATGGAGTCGATCTGCAGACTGACCTCGCGCACGGACGGATCCACCCCAAAGGCCAGGGCAGCCATCATCAGCCCGACGCGCAGGTTGTAGTCAGCGCTCATGGCGGACCGCTCGCCGTCGTCCAGATCCCGCCAGGCCCGCGACTGGTCCTCATAACGGCTGGAGGGCATCATGGTGCGTCCTGCCGCTGTGAAGGCCAGAGCCACCTGTCCTTGGGCGAGGTTGGACCTGAACTCCACATCGAAGCGGAAGGGCAGCCGGAGGGATCGCATCAGCATGGACAGCGTCTGCCGGTAGACCCATTCGGATCGCACCGGCTCCTGACCCTGGCCGTCCGCTCGAACGGGCAAAGCCTGGGGAGCTTGTTGACGTACCATGACAGCGGTGGCCGCAGCCTTGTCAACCATGGCATTGATGGCGGTCTGCCCGTCGTCCTCCAGGGGGTCGAAGCGAATCGGATAGTCCCCCGGGCGCAGCAAGGCGACAATGGCAGGATCATCCAAAAGCGCCTGGTCCAGCCGGGTTGCCTGGACGCGGTTGATCGAGTCCTCGGTGGGCAGCGTTCCCAGGCGCGCATTGCGCTCCAACCAGGCGCTGACGGCGGCGAACCTGTTGAGATTGCCCTCGATGCGCAGGGCCGCAAGGGCGGCAGTGAACTCCAGCCCATTGTCCCAGCTAAGGAAGTAGGCACCAGAATAGGAGGAAGCATACAGATGCAGGGGCTCGGCCCCATGAACGGCCTCAAGACCCGAGACGGGCGATAGGGCCCCAGCCTCGCGCATCAGGTCGGCGAACAGATCCTCCAGACCGGAGACCCGCTGTCCGTGGGAGCGAGCCTGGACCATATCACCCACGCTGCGTCGGATGGCTCCCATGGGTGCCTCCCGGTTGAGCCGGTAGAAGATGTTGCCCGAGCCGAACCCGGTGAAGGTTCCCTGGATGCGCGGCAGCAGGTAGGCGGCGAAGAAAGCGATGGCCACGGCATCCCGGTACTCCAGGTCCAGGCGCATCTCAGGAGGCAGGAGCGGACGCAGCTGCTCAAGTGAATAGCGGCCATCGGATCGCAGCCAGGAGGCCAGCCACCGCATGTGGCCGGCATCGTCACGGCCTGCTACAGCACCTTGCAGGGCGTGGACCGGCCCCGAGTCCTGAGCCGGATCGCGGCCCAGCCGACGACCGTCGGCCAGGGTCACATCCTCCTCCCGGCCCAGCAAGAAGGCAGGCTCCATGTTCTGTAGGTCCATCCGGCTCTGCTCGCCGATGAAGACCCGGCCGTGGTCGTCAGCCAAAGCAATCTGGGCGAAGTGACGACGATCGGTGAAGATACCTAGCGCAAAGCCGCGGCCTGGTGCATCAGGCCATTGGACCCAGCCCAGCGTCAACCCCTCGGGCACGCCTTGCAGGCGGGGAAAAAGCCGGCGTTTGACGGCGATGCCCAAAACACGGCTGTGGGAGGCCAGAAATTCGCGCATCTGCCGATCATCTGGATGGTGCCCCGTCCGGTTGATCAGATCAACCATGTCGGCCACCGAAGAATCCAGGGGACGATCCCCGCGACTCCCAGCAGTCGGCCGAGAGGAGCCGACCAGTCCCTCCAGTGAGGAAAGAATGGAACGGCCCAGGCCGGACAGATCCCCGAACCCCCGGGACTTCTTCGCGTTCTTGGACATACCTTTGATTGTCCCAAT
>NZ_JBVPQK010000443.1:0-2108 GCF_058197115.1 Bifidobacterium sp. POST2/T3 (B1) | reverse complement strand
ACCGCCCAGCTATACACCAACGACCTGGAGGACGAGGCATGAGCGAAAAGACATCGGACCAGCAGCCAGACGAAGAGTCCCAGGAAAAGACCGCAACCAAGGCCGCCGATCAGAAGCAAGCTGTTCAGACAACGGCCGATGCCGAGCAAAAAGCCGACGAGAGCACCGTCTCCGAACCCCTGTCCGAACCCAGCACAGGGTCGGAGACGGAAACAGACAAAAAGTCCGAGGAGGATGACTCTTCGGAAGAAGATGTCTCACTGGCTGCCTTCAAAGTGGTCATCGAGCATGAAGATACCGAAGATCTCGATGACGATCAGGAAGAGGACCCACTGCTGGAGACCGATGACCAGCGGGTGCTGGTTCCTGGCGGCTACCCGGTGCTCTCCCTGAAGCATGTGGATTACACGCGCAAGGTCAAGGGTCGCCCCGAACAGATCCTGGACGATGTCGATCTGGAATTCCAGCGCCGCCGCATCTACTCGGTGGAGACCACCTCGCCTTCCGGACGGGCCGCGCTGATGGCCCTGATGACCGGCCTGCGCGCCCCTACCCAGGGCAGCGTGCTCTTCCGGGGCACGGACCTGCGCCAGTTGCTGGCTTCTGATTATCGCGGCCATCAAATCGGAGCCATCTTTGGTACCGACGCCTTGAGGCGTGACCTGACCGCCGTACAGAATCTTGTCTACACCATGGAAGCCAGTGGGCGTACTTTCTTGGGCCCCAAGGACAATCTGGCCCGTCAACTGCTGGACGAAGTGGGCTTCCCGGAACGCCTGCAGGACAAGCTGACCGCTGATCTGGGCCACTTGGACTTCCGCCTGGCCTCCGTGGCCCGTGCTCTGTGCTGCGAATGCGACGTGCTCATTGCCGACGAACCCACCGAGGGGCTGGAGCCGAGCGACTGGGACACCCTGCTCGCCACACTGAAGCGAATCTCCCGCCGTCATGACTGCACTGTGATCATCCTGACCTCAGGCGGTTCGGACACCGTAGACGAGGGCACCTACGATGACCGATTCATCGTCGATTGAGCCTCAGCCTTCCGGACCGGAGACGGATGGCGCTGCACTGATTTGTTCGGTCATCACCCATGAGGAGTGGATACCCAGGGTCATGGCCGAACAAATCGATTTGTGCAACAAGGACCCACATCGGCAACAGGGAATCATCCTGCACCATCACCATGGATTCGGACCCGTTCGGGATGTCGGCATCAAGGAAGCGATATGGATCACCCCAGGGCTGCTGATTGCCCAGAACGCCTGGCTGGCATCCCGCGGCCGTCCCTCATGGGCCCTGTCAGCCCCACCGACCATGTGGCTGGATGGACTGGACCAGTCCCTGACCGGACGCAGAATTCTGACTGTGACGGCCGAAACCATTCTGGCCTGGCGCCGACTGCCATCGGGCTTGGGGCAGCGCCCCTGGTCGCAGCTGGCCGTCGGTCGGGTATCGGGCCTGCCTGCAGCCCGGCGAAACCTTGAAGATCTGCAGAGCAAGCTGCGGACGGCCCCTGCGCAATCGTTGATTCGCATCCAGACCCACCTGCCCGATATCCAAGAGGAGTGGCGGGTCATCATCAACAAGGGACGGATTGCAGCATCCAGCGGATACTGCCTGCATGAAGGTGAGGGCTCTAGGGCCATCACCACGATTTTTGACGGTGCAGTTTTCGATCCCAAACACCGAACAATCGCCGAGGACTGCGCCCTCCAGGCAACCAATGGTCGATCTTCTGCTCCAATCAGCGTGGACCTGGCCTTCCTCCGTGGGTCGGATCGGCCGCTGATTTTGGAGGGAAACCCGGTCTGGTGCGCAGCCCCTTACGCTTACGGGCCACAGGGCATGATCTCTTTCCTGAAAGCCGTCGCGGACTGCCGGACCGATCCAGTCGACCCCTATCAACCAGACCCGTGGATGGCGCGCGAATTCGCTGGTCGTTTCCGCAGTTCCTGGGGGTCGACCCGACCGGATCAGACGATGGTCATGCCGTAGTACTTAGCCAGGGGCTGCAGGTCCGGCACCCCGTATCGGGCCACCAGTTGCCTCCAACGGGCCAGATTGTCGGGACCATATTTGGCCGTGCGCTTGGCGGCAGTAGGCTC
>NZ_JBVPQK010000442.1:0-2128 GCF_058197115.1 Bifidobacterium sp. POST2/T3 (B1) | reverse complement strand
TCGGTGACCACGTATCGGCTGCACCCGTCCCGGTCCAGTCGCTCCATGGCATCAAAAAGGTCCCCACCCTGTCTGGTCCAACCTCGGGCGGCCAGGGTATGTCCGCGTACGTCCAGACCCACACAAACCCTTTCGCCGTAGCGACCCAGGACCTGGCTGGTCCACTCCGGATCCTCCAGAGCCGCCGTGCCGATGTTGACCCGGGTGGCACCCGCGTCCAGGGCGGCCTCCAGGCTTGCATCGTCGCGGATGCCGCCGCTGAGCTCCACCTTGACACGATCCCCCAGTTCGTTGACCAGGGCGGCCAGCTTGTCACGGTTGTCTCCGGTGCCGAAGGCCGCATCCAAGTCGACCAGGTGGAGCCACTCGGCACCTTGGTCGACCCAAGTCTTGGCTGCATCGGCAGGCTCCCCGTAGACCTTCTCGGAGCCGGAGATCCCTTGCCTTAGGCGAACCGCCTTTCCGTCGCGGACATCGACAGCCGGTAAAAGCGTGAGCATCTCATTCACCTTTCTCGCGGGAGAGTCCGGAAGCCCCAGAAAGGGTCCGTACCCAATTGGTCAGCAACCGTGCTCCGGCCTGGCCGGACTTTTCAGGATGGAACTGAGTGGCGCTCAAGGGTCCGCATTCGTAGGCCGCCACGAACCTGCTGCGTCCATAGGTGGCCCAGGTAACCAGCGGTTCACCGAAAGAAGCACCCTGTGAAATCTTGTCAGACACTGACTGAGCTGACCTTGGCTGGCCGTCACTCGTCCGATTCAATGCTGACACTCGTAGGGACAAATCGGGCTGGGTCCCAACGGATCGGTCATCCCCCTTCGCCGCCATGGCGGCATAGGAGTGGACGAAGTAGAAGCGTTGATCCTGGACCCCTGCCAAGAGTCGTGTTCCCTGGGGCGCCTGGACATGATCCCAGCCCATATGGGGCACTACATCAGCGTCCAGTTTCGTCACACGACCAGGTATCAAGCCCAGACCGGGCTCGCTGCGGCCGTCCTCGTCCCCGAACTGGAACATGACCTGAAGACCTATGCAGACCCCAAGAACCGGCAGCCCCTGGGCCAGGCGATCCAGGATGATGCGGTCGCCGCCGACAGCCCGTAACCCCGCCATGCAGGCCCCGTAGGCCCCCACTCCGGGAATGACCAGGCCGTCGGCCTTCATGGCCAGGTCCGGGTCGGCGCTGATTTGCGCATCAACCCCCAGCTGGGAGAGGGCATGCACCATGGATCTGACATTGCCGAACCCATAGTCAAGCACCTGTATCCTGGTCATGTTCCTCCTAGCCAAGCCGTTTGCTTGCGCGATTACTCGACGCGACCCTTGCGAGTCGATCCTCCGGCCCCGAACCTGGTGTGCGAGGCGATGATGCCCATGGCCTTCTCGCGGTTGTACTCCCCCGAGTCGAAGATGGCGGCCCCATCCTGGCGCAGCCTATCCACTGTGGTGGTCCCGATCATCAGGTCTTCTACGAAGTCTGCAGTGGCGGCAAAGAGGATGGGCGGCGCGAGCGTCTGTCCCGACTGCCCGCTGATCCATAGTGTCACCTCGAGCTTGTCCGCCCGGTTGACGGCCAGGATGGCGCTGAGCCCGGATACGACCGTGGTCAAATCGCGGATGGCTGCCTCGGGTCCGTCCCCGTCCAGATTTCTCAGGACGGCCACAGCACCCTCACGGGCCTGGATGCAATAGGCGGAGATATCGGATATCTGGCAGAAAGCCGCCAGAAGCTCTGCCGATGCCAGGCGTGTCACCATTACGGCGGCCTTGGCCCGGTTGCCGATCAGACCTTCAAGCTCTTGGTCGAAATCGGCAGCAACGCCATCGGCCCCATCCGGTTTCACCGAAGATTCGTCAGCGGGCGCGGAATCCAAACCAGCATCGTCATCCACGCCTGATCCGGAGTCTTCAACGGGCTGATCCGCTTGATTCTGGTCCTCATTGAACTCAGCCTCGAAGCTGGCCAGAGCCCGCTCGACCTCTTCCTCACTCAGATGATGGCCGGAATCCGGCAGGTCTTGATCCCTGCTGTCATTGTTGTCATATTCATCCGCGCTCATAGCGACCCCTTGGTGCTGGGGATGCCCTTCACCCTGGGATCAGGCTCCACCGCGAAGCGCAGAGCCCT
>NZ_JBVPQK010000441.1:0-2129 GCF_058197115.1 Bifidobacterium sp. POST2/T3 (B1) | reverse complement strand
AAGAGGTACTGCCAGGCTATGGAGCTGAGCAGACCGGCGGCGAAGATGCCGATGGCTGCAGACACCTGGTAGCCTGCAGTGAAGATGCCGAAGAAGATCACCTTCAGGGAGGGCTTGAGATACTTGGTGGCCACGACCAGGTAGGCCGAGCCAGCCACCTGCTCACCCGCAGTCTGCAGCAGCCGGGCCGCAATCACATTCCAGATGTTGGGGGCCATGATCGTGTTGGCCACGTACCCATACACGGACCCGACGAACAGTATGCACAGGCCGAAAGTGACCAGCTTGCGCAGGGATACGAAATCGCCCAGGGACCCGTAGATGAAGCAGACGATGCCCAGGACGATGCTGGGCAGGGCCGTGATCAGCGAGGCCTGGTCGGGAGCGCCGGCGTCCTTGCCGACCTGCTGGAAGACCAGGTTGAAGCCTTGCAGGCACAGGGTGCCCAGGACGAAGGTAATCAGCAGCAGGATCAGCGATCGTACGGCTGTCGAATCCTCGGTAGATTGCTTTTCGGACATGATGCCTTCAATTCTCTTTCTCTTGCGTGAACTTGCCGGGGACGGCGGACCTCAGTCAGCCCTGGAGGCCAGCTTCGTGATGCGGGTCATGAACTCGTCCAGGAAACGGGGCACGTCCACGCCGACGGCCACGCGCATGGTCTTATTCGGATCGTTGAGCCGCTGCTCGTCACCGATGGTGCGCCCGCGAGTGGCTCCTTCGGTTTCCACCTTCATGTTCATGGGCAGGGTGGTGACCAGGGTCGGATCCACGGCCACGCCCACGGCCAGCGGATCGTGCAGGCCGCAGCCACCCAGGTGCGGCGAGGTGGTCTCGTAGGCCTTGATGTAGAAGTCGGTCATATCCGCCAGGAAGGTGCCTGCAGCAGTACCCAGCTGCCGCCAGCGGGCGGTCTCCTTGTAGGTGAGCAGGGTCTGTAGCGTCACGTCCAGGCCGACCATGGTCACGGGCGCACCGGAGCGGAAGAGCACGTCGGCCGCGTCCGGATCCTGGGAGATATTGGCCTCTTGCCAGGCATCAACATTGCCCGGCACGGTCAGAGCCCCGCCCATGAGCACGATGGAGCCGATGCGCTGGGCAATATCAGGCTCCTTGGCCAGGGCGGCGGCGATGTTGGTCATGGGGCCGGTGGGCACGTAGACCAGATCCTTGCCGTAGGTATTGACCGCTTCGATGATGAAGTCCACGGCCGACTGCGTCTCCGCCTTGCGGTCGGAGTCAGGTATGGCTACGTCGCCGATGCCGTTCTCTCCGTGGATAAAGGCGGAGACAGGCAGCACCTCGAAAGAGTCCGCCTTGGATGCGTGGGACAGACCCGGATAGACCTTGACCTCGGGGTGGCCCAGCAGGTCGGTGATGGCCAGATCGTTGCGGATGCCCTGCTCCAGCAGCACGTTGCCATAGGTGCCCGTTATGCCGATCAGCTCAACTTCGGGGCTGCCCAAGGCATAGGAGATGGCCAGAGTGTCGTCGACACCAGTGTCCAGATCGAGAATCAGCTTACGCATACAATGTTTCCTTTCATTGCCATGGCTGTATGGAACCATGGCCTTATACATCCACGATGTCCTTGTGGTGGATGCTTGTTTATCATATGCGAAATTGAGCAGTTTCGCTGCCCATGACAGGCGCAAGTCGTGGACAATATCCTCAGATGTTCATGTAGCCGGCAACCAGGGCCTGGATAGCGAATCCAGAAGCTGGTTTTTCGGGCGATTCCCCGATTGACAATGGCGAGCCGGACCGACAGGCTACTCCCCCAAATGCCTATGATTACGCTGATCTTGCCCGGATGATCTGGCGAAAGGGGAACCCGAAGCCGCAATTCGAGGACGACGACACAATCTGCAACTGATGACCGCCCTGGCCCTGCTGGCCTACTTCCTGCATGACAGCCCGGCCCATCTGATCCGCCACGGCCAACCGAACCAGGCAGAGGCCCGGGCCCGGGCATGAGACCAGACATAAGAAGAGGGCGGAACTGGATACCGGCCCGCCCTTATGAAATCTGATACTTCTGATTCTGATGCCTCAGATGTTGAAGACCTGCTTGGCCAGCTTGGCGATGGTGTCGCCGCCCAGCTGTGCGACATCATTCTTGCACTGGT
>NZ_JBVPQK010000440.1:0-2138 GCF_058197115.1 Bifidobacterium sp. POST2/T3 (B1) | reverse complement strand
ACCGCCCAGCTATACACCAACGACCTGGAGGACGAGGCATGAGCGAAAAGACATCGGACCAGCAGCCAGACGAAGAGCCCCAGGCAACTACTGATCAGAAACAGACCGATCAGAAGCAAGCCACTCAGACAAGGGCCGAAGCTGAGCAAACAGCCGACGAGAGCACCAACGCCGAACCCATGTCCGAACCCAGCACAGGGTCGGAGACGGAAACGGAATCCAAGGAAGAAGCAACCACTCAGACGGACAAAAAGACCGAGGAGGATGATTCTTCGGAAGAAGATGCCGCGCTGGCTGCCTTCAAAGTGGTCATCGAGCATGAAGATACCGAAGATTCCGATGACGATCAGGAAGAGGACCCGCTGTTGGATACCGCTGACCAACGGGTGCTGGTTCCTGGAGGCTACCCGGTGCTTTCCCTGAAGCACGTGGATTACACGCGCAAGATCCAGGGTCGCCCCGAACAGATCCTGGACGATGTCGATCTGGAATTCCAGCGTCGCCGCATCTACTCGGTGGAGACCACCTCCCCTTCCGTACGGGCCGCCATGATGGCCTTGATGACCGGCTTGCGCGCCCCCACCCAGGGCAGTGTGCTCTTCCGGGGCACAGATCTGCGCCAGTTGCTGGCCTCCGACTATCGCGGCCACCAAATTGGGGCCATCTTTGGCACCGATGCCCTGAGGCACGACCTGACCGCTGTGCAGAATCTTGTCTACACCATGGATGCCAGCGGGCGCACTTTCCTGGGCCCCAAGGACAATCTGGCCCGTCAACTGCTGGACGAGGTCGGCTTCCCGGAGCGTCTGCAGGACAAGCTGACCGCTGATCTGGGCCACCTGGACTTCCGCCTGGCCTCCGTGGCCCGAGCCCTGTGCTGCGAGTGCGATGTGCTCATCGCCGACGAACCCACCGAAGGGCTGGAGCCGGGCGATTGGGATACCCTGCTGGCCACCCTGAAGCGGGTCTCCCGCCGTCATGACTGCACCGTGATCATCCTGACCTCGGGCGGTTCGGACACTGTAGACGAGGGCACCTACGACGACCGATTCATCGTCGATTGAGCCTCAGCCTTCCGGACCGAAGACGGATGGCACTGCACTGATTTGTTCGGTCATCACCCATGAGGAGTGGATACCCCGGGTCATGGCCGAACAAATCGATTTGTGCAACAAGGACCCACATCGGCAACAGGGAATCATCCTGCACCATCACCATGGATTCGGACCCGTTCGGGATGTCGGCGTCAAAGAAGCGATATGGATCACCCCAGGGCTGCTGATTGCCCAGAACGCCTGGCTGGTATCCCGCGGCCGTCCCTCATGGGCCCTGTCAGCCCCACCGACCATGTGGCTGGATGATCTGGACCAGTCCCTGACCGGACGCAGAATTCTGACTGTGACGGCCGAAACCATTCTGACCTGGCGCCGTCTGCCATCGGGCTTGGGGCAGCGCCCCTGGTCGCAGCTGGCTGCCGGTCGGGTATCGGGCCTGCCTGCAGCCCGGCGAAACCTTGAAGATCTGCAGAGCAAGCTGCGGACGGCCCCTGCGCAATCGCTGATTCGCATCCAGACCCACTTGCCCGATATCCAGGAGGAGTGGCGGGTCATCATCAACAGGGGACGGATTGCAGCATCCAGCGGATACTGCCTGCATGAAGGTGAGGGCTCTAGGGCCATCACGACAATCTTTGACGGTGCCGTTTTCGAGCCCAGACATCGAGCGAGCGCTGAGGACTGCGCCCTCCAGGCAGCCAAGGGTCGATCTTCTGCCCCGATCAGCGTGGATCTGGCCTTCCTCCGTGGGTCGGATCGGCCGCTGATTTTGGAGGGAAACCCGGTCTGGTGCGCTGCTCCCTATGCTTACGGGACACAGGGCATGGCCTCTTTCCTGAAAGCCGTTGCGGACTGCCGGACCGATCCAGTCGACCCCTATCAACCAGACCCGTGGATGGTGCGCGAATTCGCTGGTCGTTTCCGCAGTTCCTGGGGTCCGGTCCGGCAGGATCAGACGATGGTCATGCCGTAGTACTTAGCCAAGGGCTGCAGGTCCGGCACCCCATATCGGGCCACCAGTTGCCTCCAACGGGCCAGATTGTCGGGACCATATTTGGCCGTGCGCTTGGCGGCAGTAGGCTC
>NZ_JBVPQK010000439.1:0-2144 GCF_058197115.1 Bifidobacterium sp. POST2/T3 (B1) | reverse complement strand
CAGATTCTGGATCAGACCGACCTGCTGGAGGCCCGCTACCGGCAGGTCAGGCCCCGCAAGCAGCTCTGCCGGGTTTCCACCCAGCACTACATGTTCGCAGTGGAAGCTTTCGTGGAGATGATCAACTCCATCGATTCGGACGAGTACGAATTCACCATACGAGAGACGCGCACCAGGGACATCATCGACCAAGTGGCCACCCTTCAGTCCGAGATAGGCATCATCTACGAGTCCGACTTCAACAAACGGGTCCTGTCCAAGATGCTACGCGAGAAACACCTGGACTTCCATCCCCTTTTCCGTGCAGATCTGCATGTCTTTATCGCCCGGACCAACCCCTTGGCTGACCGGGCCATGGTGACCATGAAGGACCTGGAGCCCTACCCCTTCCTGCAGTATGAGCAGGGCGAGGAGGGTTCCTTCTATTTCGCAGAGGAGGCAGTCTGGCCCGACTACTCCCCCAAGCAGATCACCGTGAGCGACCGGGCCACCATGCTCAACTTCATCGTCGGGCTCAACGCCTACACGGTCTGCACCGGCATCGACAACGAGGACCTGAACAACGAGAAGATCGTCAGCGTTCCCCTGGAGTCGGATGAGTCCATGCTGGTGGGCTGGATTGTCAACAGCCGGACCAAGCTGTCCCATGCCGCCGGACTTTACTTGGACAAGCTGCGCCAGGTTGTGTCCAACCACGGATATTCGCTGATCGAACAGGAGCCAAGCGATTAACAGCCAGGCAAACAAAAGCCGAACCGACCAAGACTAACCGAGCAAACAGCTGATCTGATAACGGCGGTCCTTGAATTTTGCCACAGATCGTAGGCGCTCAGCAGTTGCCGCTTACTCTGCCTTCAGCGCTTTTCCTTGTGCTCCGATGGAGGGCGTCTTCCCTTGGTGGCCCACATCCTGCGATTTGAGTCCCAGGGCCTTGAACAGGGCCCGGTCCAGATGTTCCAGGCCTCCCTGGCTCTTTGCAGCTGCGGTCAGATCCCAGACCTTGCCGTTGATCATGATGGTAGGGGTCGAGAACTCCCCCTTGGCGTCCTTGGCATCCTTGCGGGTAATGGCATAGGCGTTGACCTTGTCCACCCATGGTCTGTAGGTGCCCTGGGCAAAACGGTCTGCCAGGGACCTGGGCACGCCCACCCCCACGGCCTGGTCGGCCAGGCGCGCGTCGGAAACGGCCTGATAGGATTTTTCATTGGGCTGGAAGTCGGTATCAAAGATAGCGGCGGCGAAGGCCGGCAGATGGTCCGGATCCTCCTGGGCCACCATGGCCAGGGCGTTGTCCACACGGCTAGAGTACTGGTCGCTGGATGCCGAATCCAGGAAATTTAAAAAGTTGTAGGTGACGTTGATCTGACCGGCACTGATCATGCGCTGCAGCTGGGGATCGATGACCCGGCCCACCTTGCCGCACCATGGGCACATGGGGTCTATGAATATCTCAAGGGTGGGCGCATCAGCAACCTTCTTCTTACTGCCGACACCTTTGACTGAAACGGTCAGTCCTCCCTGGTCGTCAGCCACCGATGGCTTGACGGTGACCTCTTGCAGAGCCTTATAAGCCTTGGCATCCCCGCTGGGGCCTTGATTGGCTTGGACGGTCGATGTTCCAGATGAAGGCTTTTGGGCTGACTGGTCGTCTCCTGAATGATTAGTCCACAGCATGTAGAAGCCAGCTACAAGCACCAGCACAAGAGCCACCACAACCAGTATCAGCGGCAGCCTCCGAGACCGATGAGCAGGCTGGCCTGCCTCATCCGAAAATTTCTCTGTGTCAATTGCTGTGGCAGAAACGGCAGGCTTGGCCGTTTCCTCTGAATTCGCCTGAGAAGCGGCATTCAACTCGTCGACCTCAGTCTGGTCCGGTTCCTCATGACCGTTCTGCTCCTGCGATTTCGTCATGATCCATGGCCTTCCTTGCGATGATGATCCGTCGGCCTGCCCGTCGGACCTTTACCAATCTACACGAGGGTCATCCGGCAGAATGACCATCCGAAGAATGTGCGTCAATGTGGCCGGTACGCACAATCAACATATCGATATGAGCCAGGCATTTGTTCAGGCACCGTAGCGCGCCAGATAGTTCCTGGCGGCATCGGCCGTGCGCTGGTCCAGAATGGGCGACCCGTCCGGAC
>NZ_JBVPQK010000438.1:0-2162 GCF_058197115.1 Bifidobacterium sp. POST2/T3 (B1) | reverse complement strand
GGCCGTCTCCACAATGGTCCGCGCCTCCTCGCGGCTCTTCTGATCGATCCGCATGACCCCCAGGGCCACACGGGAGGTCCGGAATCCTGACCGTCCTAAATTCATGTATCGCACAATGTCCTCCTCTTGATTGACGTCTAGGCTCGAGTCTACCCGTACCAGCTACCTCCAGCCTTGTGCGGTTACTCCAGCAGGTTGCTGCGCAGGGTCTCCACCTGGTCCGGCCCGAACCCCAAAGCCTGACGCGCATAGGCGAAGACATCCCCGTAGGCCTCGACCATGGTTTCTTGGGCATGCGCCAGGTATTCCTTCTTGACGCAGAGCGCAATCTGCAGGGCGTCCAGTGAATCCTGGTCGAAGCCTCTGGCACGGAATTGGTCCAGCAGTTGATTGTTGGCCGCAACCCTCTCTTGGTTGGTCTTCAGATAGTCCGCGAATATCTGGGCGTCGTCCACCTCCAGCAGCCAGAGCACCAGCGCCGCGGCGAACCCGGTCCGGTCTTTGCCGGCAAAGCAGTGGAAGAGAGTGGCCCCCTGGGTGTTGTCCACGACGATGCGTAGGAACCTCCCATACCCCTGCTGGGCTGCAGGACTCATAACCAGGTCATGGTAGACATTCAGCATGTGCCCGTTGACCTGATTCGCCAAACCCAGCGAGGCAAAATCGTCCAGGCTGGCGCTGTTGGTGCCGCTTTGCTCCAGCAGATCAATGTTGGTAAAGGTCACACCTTCAAGCCGATCGTCTGGACTCTCCTGTATCTCGAAAGGCCGACGGAAGTCCACGACCTGAGTCACCTGGTAGCGGTCGACCAGTTCCCTCTTAGTTTCTTCGTCCAGACCCACTAATTGCCCGGAGCGGATGAACTTATGGGGACGTACCAGACGGCCATGAATGGTCCCTATACCTCCCAGATCCCGAAAATTGGTAATGTTCATCGACGACCTCCCTAAGATCCGCCCTGTCTCCAAGCCATCCCCGTCTCTATGAAAATCACAGAAACCCAGCATGCCAGCGCACAATCAACGGCAACAAGCATTGCACCCAAGGTACCATTACCGTTGCTATGCAGACACGCCATGGTTGGCATCAAAAGCTGCTGTTGAGGAATTGGGTGGGTTTCGGGTCACCGCTTTGCGGTCAAGGCCTCCCTGATGGGCGTGCCACCTGCGATGATGTTGTAGATCCTACCTTTGGTCTGTGGCAGGTCGACGCAACCGGCCAGGCATTGTGCCACATCGGGGATTGGTATGGGTCCGGGCCCGTCTGGCTCTACCTGGATGGCTCCTGTGCCGTCCTGCTCGGTCAGGCTGCCTGGCTCAATAATGGTGTAGTCCAGTCCGGAATTGATCAGATACTGATCGGCCATGTTCTTGGTCACGTAGTAATCGGCGAGGGAGTCAATGGCAGGCTTGACCTGAGGCTGTTCCCAGCGCAGCCAGTCGGCTGCATACATGGCCCCCAGCATGACGTATCTGGTGATGCCGACCGCTTTGGCGGCCTCTATGGTCTTCATGGCTCCCAAAGCGTCAATCTGGTTGATGTCTTTACCTCGCGAGCCCGCAGTGAAAACAACAGCGTCCGCATGCATCTTACGGAATGCGTCGGTTATCTGGGAGAGCGGGTCATGCAGGTCCAGGGTCATAGTCTCCACCTGCTGGCTGGCGGGAATCTTCGAGACTCCTCGTGCGCAGGCCACCACCTCATGGTCGGCTTTGACCAGATCCTCGAGAGTCAGTGCACCCACTCTGCCGGTAGCTCCTACAAGAATGATTCTTTTACCCATACTCATCCGCTTTCTTTCACATATGTGTTTACGCGCCTGATTCGGCTATTTTTATTTTAGGTGTCCTGGGCCACAAACAACAGGCGGTAAGTATGAGACAGTTTCGGCAACAATGCTCTCGAAGATCAAATCACAGACTGCCCAAGTAAAAGGCAGCCTTCTATATTCCGATTAACCGTATTCCATTGCTTGGCATGTGTCTTTGTGCATGGAAGCTGGAATCCTCAAGACTGGGTCTGAGTCTGGTATAAGAAAGGAGGTATCTTCAGGAACATTTTCCTGAAGATACCTCCAATATTTATGTGTTGTGGCGGCGGTGTGCTACTCTCCCACACTCTTCCGGGTGCAGTACCATTGCCGTGCTGGGTCTTAGCTTCCG
>NZ_JBVPQK010000437.1:0-2162 GCF_058197115.1 Bifidobacterium sp. POST2/T3 (B1) | reverse complement strand
TGCCACAAGCAATGGGGAAGAACAAGCCTGGAGGGTCAGATGAGCAACAATCGAAACGAACGTGCGAATAAGAACCAGAGCAGGCATGAAAGTCCCGAACAATCACCAATGAACGACAAGGACCGCATGCCAAGACCAGTGGAGAACGCGAACGGCGGAAAAGAAAGCCAAGCGGAAAATGCCCCCATGCCGAAGCAGGAAGGCAGGGATTCATCCAGCAAGGACGTTGCTCACGGCAGACCTGGAGCACAAAATATGCAGAACCAAGCCCTAACCGATGACCGTTCGCAGGCCGGCCAGGTAGACAGAGAGCATGATGGCTCCTCCCATGACGACAAACCGAGCCAACCCGACAAGCCTGCTGCAATGGAAACGCCCGTACCTGTCGATAAACCGTCTCAGCCGACCTACGAAAGCAAGCCCGCCAAACCGCGCAAGGCCAAAAACCATGATTCCTTCTATCTGGGCCTTGCCTCGGCAGTCCTGGTTGCAGCACTGGGCCTCAGCCTGAGCACCATGCCCATCTTCTTCTCCCTGCCTCTTGCCGCCGTACTCTTCGGAATCGGCATCTGGCTCCTCTCCTATGCCAGCTTCAAGTCTCCCGGCAAACCGGAGGGAGAGGGAACAGATACGGATAGGCACACCAGGACGGTAGTTGTAGCGACGGTCCTTCTGGTCCTGCAGACCTTCATCATGGATGTGTTCATCTTCACCAGAATGGGAACCGTCGGCAAACATCAGAACGCCATCGTCATCGCCTGGATCCTCGCCAGCATGATCGAGACCCTGGCCGCTTTCGCCCTTATCTACCATCACAATCCCATGCAGTCCAAGCCCAAGGACCCTACGGCGAACGAAAAACACGAGGGGAATGAATAAAGCACTGCAGCGAACATGGATCTGAAACGACATAGCAGACCGGAAAGGCCGGCTGGCCGACCGTGGATGTGAAATTGCCTTCCCACAGCATTCCGTAGCCAAGGCCTTCCGCCTCAGGGTGCCACTCATCATTCTTGAAGATGTGTGGCACCCTTTAAGACACCATGCAAAATACCTTGAACTCTGTCTCTTCTCAGCTGTTACTTAGTCACTTACAAATTGTGTTGACCTGCCAACAGTAAAGACCAGCAACTAGAATCATTGATGAAATTACTCACACACAGTTGTGTTTGGAAAAGGAAAGACATGAGTGGACCAGAACAAACCCACGTAGCCTTCGGGGTCCTCAAAGAGACTGACGATGAAGAGTCCCGAGTGGCCCTAACGCCTGACATCGTGACCCGGCTGACCAGGCAGGGCATTACCTGCCTATTGGAGTCCGGTGCCGGGGCTCGAGCCGGCTTCCGAGATGAAGACTACCGGCAGACGGGAGCAACAGTTACCGACAGGAATACCGTCTTATCCAAGTCACAAGTTCTGGGCTTCGTCAACAGACCGGATGAATCCTTGCTGAAGGGGATCCCGGCCGGAACATGGATCATCGGCATGTTGGGGTCCTTGAGCGACAAGGACTACATCAAATCCTTGGAAGCGTCCGGGCTTACAGGGATCGCTATGGAGCGACTCCCCCGACAGCTCAGCTCGGCCCAGTCCATGGACGAGATGACCTCGCAGAACTCAGTCATGGGATACAAGGCGGCTCTGGTGGCTGCCAATGCCTATGGATCCTTCTTCCCCATGATGACCACTGCCGCAGGAACCATCCGACCAGCCAAGGTCCTGGTCTTGGGTGCCGGTATCGCAGGCCTGCAGGCCATCGGGACCGCAAAACGCCTGGGAGCCGTGGTCACCGCCTATGATGTCAGGCCCGCTTCCAGGCAGGAGGTGGAATCCTTGGGAGCCAAGTTCCTCGACCTGGGACTGGACTTCTCCAAGGGGCAGGGCGAGGGTGGCTATGCGCGCCAGCTGACCGATCAGGAGCAAGCCCAGCAGCAGGCTGCGGTGGATGCCAAAGCGGCAGGCTTCGATGTGGTCATTACCACAGCCAAGGTTCCAGGCGGAAAGCCTCCCCGCCTCCTAAGCGCCGAGGGTGTGGCCAACCTGCATCCCGGAGCTGTGATCGTGGACTGCGCTGCCAGCGACCTAGGCGGCAATGTCGAGGGATCACAGGTGGGAACCAGGACCACCGACAAGGGAGTCATCATGATCGGGGCCCCATACCT
>NZ_JBVPQK010000436.1:0-2168 GCF_058197115.1 Bifidobacterium sp. POST2/T3 (B1) | reverse complement strand
GTACAGCGGCCGGGCATGCTCGACCAGAGAACGCACAGCCTCATCACCATACTGGATGCGCAGATCACAGGGATCCAGATTCTCCCGGGCCACCGCCACGAAGGTCTGCGTCAAAAAGCTCCCATCAAGGCCAAAAGCGTGCAGGGCAGCCTTCTGACCGGCGGCATCCCCGTCGAAGGTGAAGACCACCCGGGAGCCCTGGACCGGCCCCACCAGCTGGATGGCCCCTAAGGCATCGTCGGAAATAAGTCGACGGACGATCTTGGCATGGTCCTCACCGAATGCAGTGCCGCAGGTGGCTACAGCCGTATCGACACCAGCAAGATGGCAGGCCATAACGTCGGTATAGCCCTCCACGATGACCACCTGCCGCTTTTTGACGATGGCATCCTTGGCCAGGTCTATGCCGTAGAGCACCTGGTTCTTGCGGTAGAGCTGGGTGTCGGGCGTATTGATGTACTTGGCGTTGATGCCATCGTCCTCGTAGAGCTTGCGAGCGCCGAAGCCCAGGGTACGGCCCGTGGAATCCCTGATAGGCCAGGTGACCCTGCCCCGGAAGTAGTCATAGACCCCCCGCTGCCCTTGCCTGGCCAGCCCCGCATCCAGCATCTCCTGCTGGGTGAAACCCTTGGTGGACAGGTGGCGAACCAGGTTGTCCCATCCGCGTGGGGCGTATCCGCAGCCAAAATGGGCGCTGTCTGCCTGGGAGAAGGTTCTTCCCGCCAAGAGCTTGCGAGCCGCCAACGCCTCCTTGCTCATGATCTGTGAGACAAAGAAACGCTGAGCCTCCTCGTTGGCCTCCAGCAAGCGGGAACGTTTGGACCCACGACGCTTGTCCTGACGGGAGTTTTCATAATGCAGCTCAATCTGGTACTTGTCTGCCAGAATCTCGACGGCATCGCCGAACTCGACGTTCTCCTCCTGCTCCACGTAGGTGAAGACATCGCCGCCAAGACCGCAACCGAAGCAGTGCCAGACCCCCATGGATGGACGCACCGAAAAAGAAGGAGACTTTTCGTCGTGGAAGGGGCACAAGCCCATGTAGGTGCCGGAACCGGAAGGCTTCAGGGTCACGCTTTCAGATACGATCTCATACAGATCGGCCTTAGCCCTGACCTTCTCGATGTCTTCCTTCTTGATCATTCCGGACATGACACCCAGCCTACCGGCCCAGGAGGATGTGTTGCGCCCGGCATAAATGCCGCAGACCTATGGGCAGACCAAGGAATGTAGGGCCAGCGCCGAACCGTCCGTCAGTGAGGCCACCTGATCGATGGCCACCCTCAGGCGTTCCCCATCCGAACCTGCCTGGCGCCAATCCTCCAGGAAGACATCCTCCAGAGCATCCGAGGGTGCTGGCGAGTCGGCCATCATCACCTCAACCAGGTCGGTCACTATTTTCAGTTGCTCTGCGTGGAAGGGTTCCTTCTCGCGTGGAGCCATGACGAAGTAGACGGCAATCCCCTTCAAAGCCACAATCTCATAGGAGGTCCGGGGAGGGATGACCAGCCCTGCCGAGTACCTGGTCAGCGGACCTTGGCCATGGCGGCTTCGGGTGGCTGCCTCGACGGAGTCAGCGAAGCGGCCTATCAGATAACTGGTGGTGTTCTTCAACGTGGCCAGAGCCCGGCGTGAACCGTCGAAGCCCGTCGGCAGCATGCCACGGACGTCCTCCAAGGCTCGGACCAGCTGGTCGGCATCCCAGCAGTCGCCATACCAGGATCGGGCAGCCTGGACCACGCCATCGACGATTCGAGGCTCAGCCAGTCGTTCAGGCACGAATGAGCCGACCACGATGGCATCCTCCACGTCGTGGACACTGTAGGCGATGTCATCAGCCAGGTCCATGACCTGGCACTCCATAGGCGTGCTAGCCTGCGGCGCCCCCTGCTTAAGCCAGCGGAAGACCTCTTGATCATCTGGATAGACGCAGAACTTGGCAGTCCTCTCCCCCTTGGGATGAGCCGAGGCCTCAGCCAAGGTCCAAGGATATTTGACCGCAGCGTCCAGGGCGGCCCTTGTCAGGTTGACCCCTGCCGAACGTCCGTCCGGGTGGAAAACCTTGGGCTCCAGCCTGGTCAGCAATCGAAAGGTCTGCGCATTGCCCTCGAATCCCCCTATGTCTGAGGCCAGCGAGGACAGGGCACGTTCGCCGTTGTGGCCGAAGG
>NZ_JBVPQK010000435.1:0-2168 GCF_058197115.1 Bifidobacterium sp. POST2/T3 (B1) | reverse complement strand
GCCGAGGCCATCAAGAAGCGTCTGCAGGACTTCGACCTGGAGGGTGCCGCCAAGGAGCTCCGTCACGAGATCGACACCGGCTCCGGCCAGCGCAAGGCCCGTGCCCTGAAGCGGCTCAAGGTGGTCTCCGCCTTCCTGAACACCGGCAACAAGCCCGAGGCCATGGTCCTGGATGTCGTCCCGGTCATTCCGCCCGACCTGCGCCCCATGGTGCAGCTGGACGGCGGCCGTTTCGCCACCTCCGACCTGAACGACCTCTACCGGCGCGTCATCAACCGCAACAACAGGCTCAAGCGTCTGATCGAGCTGGGCGCACCCGAGATCATGCTCAACAACGAGAAGCGCATGCTCCAGGAGGCTGTGGACTCCCTCTTCGACAACGGCCGTCGTGGCCGCCCCGTCACCGGAGCCTCCAACCGTCCCCTGAAGTCCCTGGCAGACATGCTCAAGGGCAAGCAGGGCCGCTTCCGTCAGAACCTGCTGGGCAAGCGTGTGGACTACTCCGGCCGTTCCGTGATCGTGGTCGGGCCCTCCCTGCGCATGCACCAGTGCGGCCTGCCCAAGCCCATGGCCCTGGAGCTCTTCAAGCCCTTCGTCATCAAGCGGCTGGTGGACCTCAACTACGCGCAGAACATGAAGAGCGCCAAGCGTTTGGTCGACCGTGGAGATCCCGAGGTCTGGGGCGTGCTGGAGGAGGTCATCTCCGAGCACCCCGTCCTGCTCAACCGTGCGCCTACGCTGCACCGTCTGGGCATCCAGGCCTTCGAGCCCATCCTGGTCGAGGGCAAGGCCATCCACCTGCCCCCGCTGGCTTGCGCGGCCTTCAACGCCGACTTTGACGGCGACCAGATGGCAGTCCACCTGCCCCTGTCGGCAGAAGCCCAGGCTGAGGCCCGCTCCCTCATGCTGGCCTCCGACAACATCCTCAAGCCCGCCGACGGCCACACGGTCACCATGCCCTCCCAGGATATGATTCTGGGTCTGTACTACCTGACCACCGTGGTTGACGGTGCCAAGGGCCAGGGCCGGATCTTCTCCAGCCTGGCCGAGGCCCGGATGGCTCTGGACCTGGGCGAGATCGACATGCAGGCCAAGATCCTGCTGCGGGTGCCCGCCGACTTCGTCATGCCCAAGGACTGGAAGCCCGGTGACCTCAAGGTCGTCGACCCTGAGCCCGGCAGCCCTGACGTGGTCAAGGAGGAGGTCTTCAAGGACGGCTCCAGGCTCTTCGCCACCAACTATGGGCGGGTCCTGTTCAACCGGACGCTGCCTGTGGACTACCCCTTCATCAACGAGCAGGTACCCAAGGGCAAGCTGTCCGGCATCGTGGACGACATCGCCACCCGGTACTCGACCGCCCAGGTGGCGGCCACCCTGGATGCCCTGAAGGATCTGGGCTTCACCAGGGCCCAGTGGTCCGGCGTGACCATGGCCTTCTCCGACATCGTGGTGCCGCCCGAGCGCAGCGAGATCGTCAACGAGTACCAGGGGCAGGCCGCCAAGGTCAACTCCCAGTACGACATGGGTCTGCTGACCGACGAGGAGCGCCGCCAGGAGCTGATCAACCTGTGGACCGAGTGCACCGACAAGGTGGCTGATGCCATGCAGGAGCATTTCACTCCGGACAACAACGTGAACATCATGGTCCAGTCCGGGGCACGAGGCAACTGGATGCAGATCCGTCAGATCGCTGGAATGCGAGGCCTGGTGGCCAACCCCAAGGGCGAGATCATCCCTCGACCGGTCAAGTCCAACTACCACGACGGTCTGTCGGTGCTGGAGTACTTCATCTCCCAGCACGGCGCCCGCAAGGGTCTGGCCGACACCGCACTGCGTACCGCTGAGTCGGGCTACCTGACCCGTCGTCTGGTCGATGTCTCCCAGGACGTGATCGTGCGCGAGGAGGACTGCGGTACCATGCGCGGTCTGACTATGAAGGTGGCCGAGCGCGACGAGCAGGGCAACTTGGTCCTGGTCAAGGCCGCCGACGGCGGACCCTACTCCAGGCTCCTGGCCGCCGACGTCATCGATCCCAAGGACGGCAAGACTGTGCTCTACAAGCGCGGTGACGCCCTGTCCATGGACGTGCTTCGCGACATGGTCGCCCACGGCGTGGAGGAGGTCAAGGCCCGCTCGGTCCTGACCTGCGAGTCCACCCGCGGGGTGTG
>NZ_JBVPQK010000434.1:0-2168 GCF_058197115.1 Bifidobacterium sp. POST2/T3 (B1) | reverse complement strand
CCTTCGGCCACAACGGCGAACGTGCCCTGTCCTCGCTGGCCTCAGACATAGGGGGATTCGAGGGCAATGCGCAGACCCTTCGACTGCTGACCAGGCTGGAGCCCAAGGTTTTCCACCCGGACGGACGTTCGGCAGGGGTCAACCTGACCAGGGCCGCCTTGGATGCTGCGGTTAAATATCCATGGACCCTGGCCGAGGCATCGGCTCATCCCAAGGGGGAGAGGACTGCCAAGTTCTGCGTTTATCCCGACGACCAGGAAGTCTTCCGATGGCTCAAGCAGGGAGCACCGCAGGCCAGCACGCCTATGGAGTGCCAGGTTATGGACCTGGCTGATGACATCGCCTACAGCGTTCACGACGTGGAGGATGCCATCGTGGTCGGCTCCTTCGCGCCTGAGCGGCTGGCTGAGCCCAGGATCATCGATGGCGTGGTCCGAGCCGCCCGATCCTGGTATGGCGACCGCTGGGATGCTGACCAGCTGGTCCGAGCCTTGGAGACCGTCCGTGGCATGTTGCCGACGGGCTTTGATGGTTCACGCCGGGCCTTGGCTACTTTGAAGAACACCACCAGTTACCTGATCGGCCGCTTTGCCGACTCCGTGGAGGCGGCTACCCGAAGCCGCCACGGCCAAGGCCCGTTGACTAGGTACTCGGCTGGGCTGGTCATTCCTCCTCGGACCTCCTATGAGATTGTGGCCTTGAAGGGGATTGCCGTCTACTTCGTCATGGCTCCCCGTGAGAAGGAGCCCTTCCATGCAGAGCAGCTGAAAATCGTGACCGACTTGGTTGAGGTGATGATGGCCGATTCGCCAGCCCCCTCTGATGCCTTGGAGGATGTCTTCCTGGAGGATTGGCGCCAAGCGGGTTCAGACGGGGAGCGCCTGCGGGTGGCTATCGACCAGGTGGCCTCCCTGACAGACGGCTCGGCGTTGGCCCTGCATTCCTTGGTCTGCCCGTAGCCCTGCGGCGTTTATGCCGGGCGCAACACATCGGCCTGGCCCGGTAGGCTGGGTGTCATGTCCGGAATGATCAAGAAGGAAGACATCGAGAAGGTCAGAGCCAAGGCCGATTTATATGAGATCGTCTCTGAAAGCGTGACTCTGAAGCCTTCAGGTTCCGGCACTTACATGGGTCTGTGCCCTTTCCACGACGAGAAGTCTCCCTCCTTTTCGGTGCGTCCCTCCATGGGGGTCTGGCACTGTTTTGGCTGTGGACTGGGTGGCGATGTCTTTACCTACGTGGAGCAGGAGGAGAACGTCGAGTTCGGCGATGCCGTCGAAATCCTGGCAGACAAGTACCAGATCGAGCTGCATTACGAAAACTCCCGTCAGGACAAGCGTCGCGGGTCCAAACGTTCCCGCTTGCTGGAGGCCAACGAGGAGGCCCAGCGTTTCTTCGTCTCGCAGATCATGAGCAAGGAGGCGCTGGCGGCGCGCAAGCTCTTGGCGGGTAGGACCTTCTCCCAGGCAGACAGCGCCCATTTTGGCTGCGGATACGCACCTCGCGGATGGGACAACCTGGTTCGTCACCTGTCCACCAAGGGTTTCACCCAGCAGGAAATGCTGGATGCGGGGCTGGCCAGGCAAGGGCAGCGGGGGGTCTACGACTACTTTCGGGGCAGGGTCACCTGGCCCATCAGGGATTCCACTGGCCGTACCCTGGGCTTCGGCGCTCGCAAGCTCTACGAGGACGATGGCATCAACGCCAAGTACATCAATACGCCGGACACCCAGCTCTACCGCAAGAACCAGGTGCTCTACGGCATCGACCTGGCCAAGGATGCCATCGTCAAAAAGCGGCAGGTGGTCATCGTGGAGGGCTATACCGATGTCATGGCCTGCCATCTTGCCGGTGTCGATACGGCTGTAGCCACCTGTGGCACTGCCTTCGGTGAGGACCATGCCAAGATCGTCCGTCGGCTCATCTCCGACGACGCCTTAGGGGCTATCCAGCTGGTGGGGCCGGTCCAAGGCTCACGAGTGGTCTTTACTTTCGACGGTGATGCCGCCGGCCAGAAGGCCGCCCTGCATGCTTTCGGCCTTGACGGGAGCTTTTTGACGCAGACCTTCGTGGCGGTGGCCCGGGAGAATTTGGATCCCTGTGATCTGCGCATCCAGTATGGTGATGAGGCTGTGCGTTCTCTGGTCGAGCATGCCCGGCCGCTGTAC
>NZ_JBVPQK010000433.1:0-2168 GCF_058197115.1 Bifidobacterium sp. POST2/T3 (B1) | reverse complement strand
GCCGAGGCCATCAAGAAGCGTCTGCAGGACTTCGACCTGGAGGGTGCCGCCAAGGAGCTCCGTCACGAGATCGACACTGGCTCCGGCCAGCGCAAGGCCCGTGCCCTCAAGCGGCTCAAGGTGGTCTCCGCCTTCCTGAACACCGGCAACAAGCCCGAGGCCATGGTTTTGGATGTCGTCCCGGTCATCCCGCCCGACCTGCGCCCCATGGTGCAGCTGGACGGCGGCCGCTTCGCCACCTCCGACCTGAACGACCTCTACCGGCGCGTCATCAACCGCAACAACAGGCTCAAGCGCCTGATCGAGCTGGGCGCCCCCGAGATCATGCTCAACAATGAGAAGCGCATGCTCCAGGAGGCAGTGGACTCCCTCTTCGACAACGGCCGCCGTGGGCGTCCCGTCACCGGAGCCTCCAACCGTCCCCTGAAGTCCCTGGCAGACATGCTCAAGGGCAAGCAGGGCCGCTTCCGCCAGAACCTGCTGGGCAAGCGTGTGGACTACTCCGGCCGTTCCGTGATTGTGGTCGGGCCCTCCCTGCGCATGCACCAGTGCGGCCTGCCCAAGCCCATGGCCCTGGAGCTCTTCAAGCCCTTCGTCATCAAGCGGCTGGTGGACCTCAACTACGCGCAGAACATGAAGAGCGCCAAGCGCCTGGTCGACCGTGGCGATCCCGAAGTCTGGGGCGTGCTGGAGGAGGTCATCTCCGAGCATCCCGTCCTGCTCAACCGTGCGCCTACGCTGCACCGTCTGGGCATCCAGGCCTTTGAGCCCATCCTGGTCGAGGGCAAGGCCATCCACCTGCCCCCGCTGGCCTGCGCGGCCTTCAACGCCGACTTTGACGGCGACCAGATGGCAGTCCACCTGCCTCTGTCGGCAGAGGCCCAGGCTGAGGCACGTTCGCTCATGCTGGCCTCCGACAACATCCTCAAGCCCGCTGACGGCCACACGGTCACCATGCCCTCCCAGGATATGATTCTGGGTCTGTATTACCTGACCACCGTGGTTGACGGCGCCAAGGGCCAGGGCCGGATCTTCTCCAGCCTGGCCGAGGCCAGGATGGCCCTGGACCTGGGCGAGATCGACATGCAGGCCAAGATCCTGCTGCGGGTACCCGCCGACTTCGTCATGCCCAAGGACTGGAAGCCCGGCGACCTCAAGGTCATCGACCCCGAGCCCGGCAGCCCTGACGTGGTCAAGGAGGAGGTCTTCAAGGACGGCTCCAGGCTCTTCGCCACCAACTACGGGCGGGTCCTGTTCAACCGGACGCTGCCTGTGGACTACCCCTTCATCAACGAGCAGGTGCCCAAGGGCAAGCTGTCCGGCATCGTGGACGACATCGCCACTCGGTACTCGACCGCACAGGTTGCGGCGACCCTTGATGCCCTGAAGGATCTGGGCTTCACCCGGGCCCAGTGGTCCGGCGTGACCATGGCCTTCTCCGACATCGTGGTGCCGCCCGAGCGCGGCGAGATCGTCAATGAGTACCAGGGGCAGGCCGCCAAGGTCAACTCCCAGTACGACATGGGTCTGCTGACTGACGAGGAGCGCCGTCAGGAGCTGATCAACCTGTGGACCGAGTGCACCGACAAGGTGGCTGATGCCATGCAGGAGCACTTCACTCCGGACAACAACGTGAACATCATGGTCCAGTCCGGGGCACGAGGCAACTGGATGCAGATCCGCCAGATCGCCGGTATGCGAGGCCTGGTGGCCAACCCCAAGGGCGAGATCATTCCTCGACCGGTCAAGTCCAACTACCACGACGGCCTGTCGGTGCTGGAGTACTTCATCTCCCAGCACGGCGCCCGCAAGGGTCTGGCCGACACCGCACTGCGTACCGCCGAGTCGGGCTACTTGACCCGTCGTCTGGTCGATGTCTCGCAGGATGTGATCGTGCGCGAGGAGGACTGCGGCACCATGCGCGGTCTGACCATGAAGGTGGCCGAGCGCGACGAGCAGGGCAACCTGGTACTGGTCAAGGCCGCCGACGGCGGACCCTACTCCAGGCTCCTGGCCGCCGACGTCATCGACCCCAAGGATGGCAAGACCGTGCTTTACAAGCGCGGCGACGCCCTGTCCATGGATGTTTTGCGCGACATGGTCGCCCACGGCGTGGAGGAGGTCAAGGCCCGCTCGGTCCTGACCTGCGAGTCCACCCGCGGGGTGTG
>NZ_JBVPQK010000432.1:0-2171 GCF_058197115.1 Bifidobacterium sp. POST2/T3 (B1) | reverse complement strand
GATTTTGATCCCGTCAACATCATGAACGCCATCGAAGCCGCCTTCAAGGACGTCAAGCACGAGGTCAGCCCTGAGGACCGCCAGCAGATCCGGGGTATGGCCCTGACCGTTCAGTCCGAGATCACCGATCGTTACACCAACCCGGTCAAGATCGAAGACATCCAGACCCTGGTCGAGCACGCGCTGGTCAATGCCCACCTCTACGAGATCGCTCGCTCCTATACCTCCTACCGTCTCGACCGTGACATTCAGCGGGCCAAGGCCACTGATGTCAACGAGGCTGTTCACCGCCTGACCAGCAAGGACGAGACCCTGGTGCGGGAGAACGCCAACAAGGATGCCAACGTCTACGCAACTCAGCGTGATCTGCTGGCCGGCGCAGTCTCCAAGGCCTCAGCCTTCGCCATGCTGCCCAAGGATGTCTCCAACGCCCATATGAAGGGCGACATCCACTTCCACGACGCGGACTACTCGCCCTTTACAGCCGAGACCAACTGCTCACTGCCTGATTTCGGCGACATGCTGGCCCATGGTTTCGAGCTGGGCAACGCCATGATGGACTCGCCCAAGTCCATCGGTACGGCCGCCACGCAGATCACCCAGATCATCAAGGACATCGCCGGCTCCCAGTACGGCGGCCAGACGGTCAACCGTTGCGACGAGATGCTGGACAAGTACGCGCGTCTGGACTACAAGAAGAACTATTCCATGGCTGAGGCCGTCCTGCCGGACGAGGAGCCCATCGATGTGGCCAAGGATGTCGTCCGAGGACTCAAGGCCAGGGAGGCCGATTGGCTCCACCTGGACGATCGTGCCCCTATCGGCGAGGACGCCCCCTTCGACCTGGACGCTCCGCAGATTGTTCGGCTGCGCCAGGTCTATGCCAAGATCCTGACCCGCAAGAACATCTACGATGCCATGCAGACCATGGAGTACCAGATCAACTCCAACCGTGTATCCAACGGCCAGACCCCCTTTGTCACCGTGGGCTTCGGCCTGGGCACCTCCTGGTTCGCCCGGGAGATCCAGCGCGCCATCTTCCTGATTCGTATCCGGGGACTGGGCAAGGACCGCCACACCGCCATCTTCCCTAAGCTGGTCTTCACCATCAAGCATGGTCTGAACGCGGACGAGGGCGATCCCAACTACGACATGAAGCAGCTGGCCCTGGAGTGCTCGACTAAGCGCATGTACCCTGACGTGGTCTTCTACGAGAACCTGATTAAGATCACCGGCTCTTTCAAGGCCCCCATGGGTTGCCGCTCCTTCCTGCAGGCCTGGACCAACCCCGAGACGGGCGAGGATGAAGAGGACGGCCGCATGAACCTGGGCGTTGTCACCGTCAACATCCCCCGCATTGCTCTGGAGTCCCGCGGCGATAAGGATCGCTTCTGGAAGATATTCGACCAGCGCATGGAGGTGGCCCATCACGCCCTGCAGTTCCGCATCATGCGCTGCAAGCAGGCCACGCCCATCAACGCTCCCACCCTCTACCAGTACGGCGCCTTCGGCAGGCTGAAGCCGACCGACAGCGTGGACACCCTCTTCCGCAACAGTCGCGCCACCGTTTCGCTGGGTTACATCGGCCTCTACGAGGCCACCAGCGTCTTCTACGGCAAGGACTGGATGAAGGACCACAGCTGGGATCCGGATGGCAAGGAATTCGCCCTGAGCATTGTTCGCCGGATGAACCAGCTCTGCAAGCAGTGGGAGAAGGCTGAGGGATACCACTACTCGGTCTACTCCACCCCGGCCGAGTCGCTGACTGACCGCTTTGCCCGGATGGACAAGGAGAAGTTTGGTGTAGTCGACGGCGTGACAGACCACGACTTCTACACCAACAGCTTCCATTACCCGGTCTGGCTGCGGCCCACACCCATGGAGAAGCTCAGCTATGAACGGGACTTCCCCTATCTGGCCTCGGGCGGTTTCATTAACTACTGCGAGTTCCCCTCCATGCAGCAGAACCCCAAGGCCCTGGAGGCGGTCTGGGACTACGCCTACGACATCGGCATCGGCTACTTGGGCACCAACACGCCCATCGATCACTGCTTCGTCTGTGGATACGAGGGCGACTTCGAGCCCACCGAGGAGGGCTTCAAGTGCCCCGAATGCGGCAACGACGACCCTGACAAGTGCAACGTGACCAAGCGCACCTGCGGTTACCTGGG
>NZ_JBVPQK010000431.1:0-2171 GCF_058197115.1 Bifidobacterium sp. POST2/T3 (B1) | reverse complement strand
GATTTTGATCCCGTCAACATCATGAACGCCATCGAAGCCGCCTTCAAGGACGTCAAGCACGAGGTCAGCCCTGAGGATCGCCAGCAGATCCGGGGTATGGCCCTGACCGTCCAGTCCGAGATCACCGATCGCTACACCAACCCGGTCAAGATCGAAGACATCCAGACCCTGGTCGAGCACGCCTTGGTCAATGCCCATCTTTACGAGATTGCGCGTTCCTATACCTCCTATCGACTCGACCGTGACATTCAGCGTGCCAAGGCCACCGATGTCAACGAGGCCGTTCACCGCCTGACCAGCAAGGACGAAACCCTGGTGCGCGAGAATGCCAACAAGGATGCCAACGTCTACGCCACTCAGCGCGATCTGCTGGCCGGCGCTGTCTCCAAGGCCTCGGCCTTCGCCATGCTGCCCAAGGATGTCTCCAATGCCCATATGAAGGGCGACATCCACTTCCATGACGCGGACTACTCGCCCTTTACGGCAGAGACCAACTGCTCCCTGCCTGACTTCGGCGACATGCTGGCCCACGGTTTCGAGCTGGGCAATGCCATGATGGACTCGCCCAAGTCCATCGGCACGGCCGCCACGCAGATCACCCAGATCATCAAGGACATCGCCGGCTCCCAGTACGGCGGCCAGACCGTCAACCGCTGCGACGAGATGTTGGACAAGTACGCACGTCTGGACTACAAGAAAAACTATTCCATGGCTGAGGCCGTCCTGCCGGACGAGGAGCCCATCGACGTGGCCAAGGACGTCGTCCGAGGCCTCAAGGCCAGGGAGTCCGATTGGCTCCACCTGGACGATCGTGCCCCTATCGGCGAGGATGCTCCCTTCGATCTGGATGCTCCGCAGATTGTTCGGCTGCGTCAGGTCTATGCCAAGATCCTGACCCGTAAGAACATCTACGACGCCATGCAGACCATGGAGTACCAGATCAACTCCAACCGAGTCTCCAACGGGCAGACCCCCTTCGTCACTGTGGGCTTCGGGCTAGGCACCTCCTGGTTCGCCCGGGAGATCCAGCGGGCCATCTTCCTGATTCGTATCCGCGGACTGGGCAAGGACCGCCACACCGCCATCTTCCCCAAGCTGGTCTTCACCATCAAGCATGGTCTGAATGCAGACGAGGGCGATCCCAACTATGACATGAAGCAGCTGGCCCTGGAGTGCTCGACCAAGCGTATGTACCCAGACGTGGTCTTCTATGAGAACCTGGTCAAGATCACCGGTTCCTTCAAGGCCCCCATGGGCTGCCGCTCCTTCCTGCAGGCCTGGACCAATCCCGAGACGGGCGAGGACGAGGAGGACGGACGCATGAACCTGGGCGTCGTCACTGTCAACATCCCCCGCATCGCTCTGGAGTCCCGCGGCGATAAGGATCGCTTCTGGAAGATCTTCGACCAGCGCATGGAGGTGGCCCACCACGCCCTGCAGTTCCGCATCATGCGCTGCAAGCAGGCCACGCCCATCAACGCTCCCACCCTCTACCAGTACGGCGCCTTCGGCAGGCTGAAGCCGACCGACAGCGTGGATACGCTCTTCCGCAACAGCCGCGCCACCGTTTCGCTGGGCTACATCGGCCTCTATGAGGCCACCAGTGTCTTCTACGGCAAGGATTGGATGAAGGACCACAGCTGGGATCCGGAAGGCAAGGAGTTCGCCCTGAGCATCGTGCGCCGGATGAACCAGCTTTGCAAGCAGTGGGAGAAGGCCGAGGGATACCACTATTCGGTCTACTCCACTCCGGCCGAGTCGCTGACTGACCGCTTTGCCCGGATGGACAAGGAGAAGTTTGGCGTAGTCGACGGCGTGACGGACCACGACTTCTACACCAACAGCTTCCATTACCCGGTCTGGCTGCGGCCCACGCCCATGGAGAAGCTCAGCTACGAGCGGGACTTCCCCTACCTGGCCTCGGGTGGGTTCATCAACTACTGCGAGTTCCCCTCCATGCAGCAGAACCCCAAGGCCCTTGAGGCGGTCTGGGACTACGCCTACGACATCGGCATCGGTTACCTGGGCACCAACACACCCATCGACCACTGCTTCGTCTGCGGCTACGAGGGCGACTTCGAGCCTACCGAGGATGGCTTCAAGTGCCCCGAATGCGGCAACGACGACCCTGACAAGTGCAACGTGACCAAGCGCACCTGCGGTTACCTGGG
>NZ_JBVPQK010000430.1:0-2172 GCF_058197115.1 Bifidobacterium sp. POST2/T3 (B1) | reverse complement strand
GACCGAAAAGTATGGGCGGATGATGGAATCCACCGCCCCGGACCAGTACCACAGCAGCATTGCCCCCTACCTGCCCAGGCTGGGCCTGGATCGCCAGGAGCAGCAGGAGCACATCATCGACCGGCAGGTGGCTTGGGCCAAGGACTTCCGCGAGCGTTACCCCCGTTTAGGTCAGGAGATGCGAGTCCTGCGCACCAGTGAAGACACTCCGGAGGCCACCTCCTTCGAAACCTATCTGCGTGGCGAACTGGGCACCTATTCGGCCAGGACGCTGGATCTCTACCAATCCATGGTGAACCAGATCGAGGCCCGGGGCGGCAACCTGACCGAGGAAACCATCCTGGCCACGGTGCAGATGAACGGCTTTGAAACCCTCGACGAAGCCGAACAGGCCCAGAACTGACCACCTGAAACACAATCATGATGTCCATCTCTGCAACCAGCCGGGCGGTCGGGTAGAGTTGACGGGTGCAAAAGCTGAAACGGGCGGGCTTTACCGCCGCCTCCTTTGTGGTCATCCTGTTGGTCATGCTCCTTTTGGGCCAAGCCATGACGCCGGACTGGCGGGTAGAACCCTACCGCGACCATCTGCAGGTCTCGACCCGCTCCACTGCCGTCGCTTCCAGTTTGGGCCCCACGACCCCTGAGGGCACCCACCCAGTCAAGGAGCAGAAAATCAGCATCACTTTGGCCGGCGGAGTTCGCATCCAGGCCATTGTCAGAGAACCAAGCGACCGTAAGGGCACCGGACCAGCCTGCCTGTTCATACATGGCGCCGGAACGGGCAAATCCTCCGAAGTATTTGGCGACCTGGCTTCAGCCATGGCCTCAGCTGGCATCACCACACTGGTGCCCGACAAGCGTTTGGACACCTACACCACCTTCCACCGCGACTACCGGGCCATGGCCGCCGACTATGGGCGTTCCCTTGACCGTCTGCGATCCTGGCCGGGCGTGGATCCAACCAAGGTGGGCTTGTACGCCGAGTCCGAGGGCACTTGGATATCGTCCATCATGACCGCCAAGGATCCCAGCATCGCCTTCTCCATCCTGACCTCGCCTCCCGTCTACCCGGGACGACGGCAGATGGCCATGGCGGCCACCAGCTATTTGGACTTGATTGGCGCGCCTAAGGGGATTCGCAACGTTATACCGCGTCTCATGGGCATGGACTTGTCCCTGCTGGGCTTGGAGTACGCCGACTTCCCCTCTCTGCCCTATCTGGATCAGCTGCGGATGCCGGTCATGATCAACTTCGGCACCATGGATGTCTCCATGCCAGTAGAGCAGGGTGCGCGCGAGATCATCCGCAGAACACATGCGAGCGGCAACGACAACGTGACTCTGCGCTACTACCCCACCAACCATCAGATCCGCACCGGCAGTAGGCTGGCCAAGGCCGGATTGCCCTTGGAACCTAGATATACCCATAATCTGGAAGACTGGATCAACGCCGTGGCTATGGGCACCAAAGCCGATCAATGGTCAACGCCTATGATTGCCGGCAGCCAGCCCCATCAGCTCAATCAAGTGCCCAAGCACACGAATACAGGGTTGATACCTTCGCTGAACGCCCTGTTGACCCTGATGGCCAGTGGTCCCATTCTGCTGGCTGCCGCCCTTGTATCTGCCTTAATTGGAGCCTTGAACTCACATCTGCAGGCTCGAGGCAATAGCCACCGACAGTCAGGTTTCAGCAAAGGCCTGACCGGACGGCTCTGGTCGCTAGGCCTGCTAGCCGCAGGACTTATGGCTGCCCTGCTGGCCTATGCCTTTACTGTGGTCCGCCAGGCGCTTGGCCTTATGCATCTGTCATCGATGATGGCATCATGCTGGTCACTGTTGTCCATCCTGTGTCTGGTACTCATCCTGCTCTTGGCGAGCACCCTGACCTCTGTCTTCAGCCGATCTGACGGCAAGCCAGCTGTTGCCGGGGCTGGCCACTGGCTGACCCTGACCCTGACCCTGCTGGGGTCTCTGGCCATCCTTGGCAGTCTGATCTTCTGGAATATCCTGGTCTTTTGAGACAGATCGGGTGCGCCTTGCTGATGCCAGCCAGGCTAATACAGACGCGCTAATCAGCAGCACGCCCAGGCCGGCAAAAATCAATGGAATAATCCGCTGCCAGGGTATGACTATGGTCAGATCCGTACCGTAACGCAGAAAGACCAA
>NZ_JBVPQK010000429.1:0-2172 GCF_058197115.1 Bifidobacterium sp. POST2/T3 (B1) | reverse complement strand
GACCGAAAAGTATGGGCGGATGATGGAATCCACCGCCCCGGACCAGTACCACAGCAGCATTGCCCCCTACCTGCCCAAGCTGGGCCTGGATCGCCAGGAGCAGCAGGAGCACATCATCGACCGGCAGGTGGCCTGGGCCAAGGACTTCCGCGAGCGCTACCCCCGTCTAGGTCAGGAGATGCGCGTCCTGCGCACCAGTGAAGACACTCCGGAGGCCACCTCCTTCGAAACCTACCTGCGCGGCGAACTGGGCACCTATTCGGCCCGGACGCTGGATCTCTACCAATCCATGGTGGACCAGATCGAGGCCCGGGGCGGCAACCTGACCGAGGAAACCATCCTAGCCACGGTGCAGATGAACGGCTTTGAAACCCTGGACGAAGCCGAACAGGCCCAGAACCGACCACCTGAAACACAATCATGAAGTCCATCTGACCAACCAGTCGGGCGGTCGGGTAGAGTTGACGGGTGCAAAAGCTGAAACGGGCGGGCTTTACCGCCGCCTCCTTTGTGGTCATCCTGCTGGTCATGCTCCTTTTGGGCCAAGCCATGACGCCGGACTGGCGGGTGGAACCCTACCGCGACCATCTGCGGGTCTCGACCCACTCCACTACCGTCGCTTCGAGTTTGGGCCCCACGACCCCTGAGGGCACCCACCCAGTCAGGGAGCAGAAAATCAGCATCACTTTGGCTGGCGGAGTTCGTATCCAAGCCATCGTCAGAGAGCCAAGCGACCGCAAGGGCACAGGACCAGCCTGCCTGTTCATCCATGGCGCCGGAACAGGCAAATCCTCCGAAGTATTTGGCGACCTGGCTTCAGCCATGGCCTCAGCCGGCATCACCACACTGGTGCCCGACAAGCGTTTGGACACCTACACCACCTTCCACCGCGACTATCAGGCCATGGCCGCCGACTATGGGCGTTCCCTTGACCGT
This sequence comes from Bifidobacterium sp. POST2/T3 (B1), assembly GCF_058197115.1. Classification (NCBI taxonomy): domain Bacteria; kingdom Bacillati; phylum Actinomycetota; class Actinomycetes; order Bifidobacteriales; family Bifidobacteriaceae; genus Bifidobacterium; species Bifidobacterium sp. POST2/T3 (B1). The sequence goes on along the minus strand of NZ_JBVPQK010000429.1, from coordinate 1,236 downwards.
CTGCGCTCCTGGCCCGGCGTAGATCCAACCAAGGTGGGCCTGTACGCCGAGTCCGAGGGCACTTGGATATCGTCCATCATGACCGCCAAGGATCCCAGCATCGCCTTCTCCATCCTAACTTCGCCTCCCGTCTACCCGGGACGACGGCAGATGGCCATGGCGGCCACCAGCTATTTGGACTTGATTGGCGCGCCTAAGGGGATTCGCAACGTTATACCGCGTCTCATGGGCATGGACCTGTCCCTGCTGGGTCTGGAGTACGCCGACTTTCCCTCCCTGCCCTATCTGGATCAGCTGCAGATGCCGGTCATGATCAACTTCGGCACCATGGATGTCTCCATGCCGGTAGAGCAGGGTGCGCGCGATATCATCCGCAGAACACATGCGAGTGGCAACGACAACGTGACCCTGCGCTACTACCCCACCAACCATCAGATCCGCACCGGCAGCCGGCTGGCCAAGGCCGGGTTGCCCCTTGAACCCAGATATACCCATAATCTGGAAGACTGGATCAACGCCGTGGCATTGGGCACCAAAGCCGATCAATGGTCAACGCCTATGATTGCCGGCAGCCAGCCCCACCAGCTCAATCAAGTGCCTGATCACACGGATACAGGGTTGATACCTTCACTGACCGCCCTGTTGACCCTGATGGCCAGTGGCCCCATTCTGCTGGCTGCTGCCCTGGTATCAGCCCTGATTGGAGCCTTGAGCTCGCATCTGCGGGCTCGGCGCAATGACCATCGACAGTCGGGTTTCAGCAAAGGCCTGACCGGACGGCTCTGGTCGCTAGGCCTGCTAGCCGCAGGACTTATGGCTGCCCTGCTGGCCTATGCCTTTACCGTGGTCCGCCAGGCGCTTGGCCTTGTGCATCTGTCTTCGATGATGGCATCATGCTGGTCCCTGTTGTCCATCCTGTGTCTGGTACTCATCCTGCTCTTGGCGAGCACCCTGACCTCCATCTTCAGCCGACCTGACGGCGAGCCAGCTGTTGCCGGGATCGGCCACTGGCTGACCCTGATCCTGACCCTGCTGGGGTCTCTGGCCATCCTTGGCAGCCTGATCTTCTGGAATATCCTGGTCTTTTGAGACAGAGTGGGTGCGCCTTGCTGATGCCAGCCAGGCTAATACAGACGCGCCAATCAGCACCACGCCCAGACCGGCAAAAATCAATGGAATAATCCGCTGCCAGGGTATGACTATGGTCAGATCCGTACCGTAACGCAGAAAGACCAA
>NZ_JBVPQK010000428.1:0-2184 GCF_058197115.1 Bifidobacterium sp. POST2/T3 (B1) | reverse complement strand
TCTGGGCTTGGTCCGCATCGGGTCCGAGTCCGAGAGCAGCGGCAGCGGCCGTGAACATTGCCGTCTGGCTCTCCCCGCGCAGGTGCTCCAGGCGGCAGGGTTGGATGCCAGCAAGCCTCTCGATCTGCAGGTGGATTTGGCGATTCCCGGCATCCACAACGCCCGCAATGCCGCCGCAGCCATCATCGCCGCCATCCTGCTGGGGATGGATCCTGATACGGCCTCCGCTTCCGCCGCCGACTTCCGTGGGGCCTCTCGACGCTTCGAGGTTCGCGGATGCCAGCATGGGGTCACCGTAGTGGACGATTACGCCCATCATCCTACGGAGATCGCCGCCCTGCTGACCGCCGCCAGGCGACGTTATCCGGGCCGGACCATCAGGGTGCTCTTCCAACCCCACCTGTATTCGCGCACCGCCATCTTCGCTGACCGTTTCGCTGCCGCTCTGTCCCTGGCGGACGATGTGATGGTCACTGACATCTTCCCCGCCCGTGAGCTGGCCAGCGATTTTCCGGGCGTGGATGCCGGAACCATCCCTGCCGCAGCCCGCGAGGCATCGGACCAGGAGTCTCAGGATACTGGGAATAGGTCGACCGGGGCCGTCTTCCGGGCCTGCCCGGATATGCATCAGGCAGCTCTGGATCTGGCCGAGCGGGCGGAGCCGGGGAATGTAATCCTGACTGTGGGCGCCGGTGACGTCACAGACATGGGGCCGGTCATTCTTGACAGGCTGGCTGAACGGGATAAGCAGTGAAGACCGGCAAGGGCCGCAGCGCCTCCAGCGGAGCCTCGTCCAGAACCAAGGCCGTCCGGGCTGCCAAGGCCGCACGGACGGCCAGGTCTGGACATACCAAGCCTTTGGAAGAAGGACTGCGGACTGGCAGAACCGCTAGATCGGGCAAGTCGGCCGCCTCCGAAGCTTCGGTACAGGCCAGCCGGTCCAAGGTTGAAAAAACAGGCAGTGAGGGCAGACGCCTTAGGCGGTCAAGGTCTCTCAAAGGTTCGAAGCGTCTCAAGGGTCGTCCGAGTCGTTCCAAGAATACAAGCGGCTCACGGACTCGTAGCGCCAGATCCGCCTCATCATCCTCCCGCTCGCTGGTAAAAGGCAGTAGCGCATCAGTCTCCAAGTCTGTGGCATCCAAATCCGCGACTTCTCATTCGACAAGTTCGGCCGAAGGATTCGTCGATGCCCGGGCCATACCGCCGGACCGACCCGTCTCGGGCAGAATAGGCACCGACCAGGAGGACCAGGGTCTGGGGATCTTCGTCCGGCCCAAGGTTCTGGATTTTCAGGCCCGAGTGCGCGAAAAGAAGAAGGTCAGCCGCAGGCTGGTCTTGATCCGGACAGGTGTCGTCCTCCTGGTTATAGCTCTGATAGCAGGACTGGCATGGCTGCTCTTTCTTTCGCCGGTCTTTCGCCTGCAGACCGACAAGATCAATGTCAGCGGCGGCAATGCCTGGGTGTCCAACGATCGAGTGGTCTCAATCGTGGCCAATCAGGGGGATCGCTCTCTGCTGCTGATTTCCACCAATGGCGTAGAGCAGGAGATCAGCGGCATGGCCGGGGTGACCGATGCCAAGGTCAGCAAGAGTTTTCCGCACGGTCTGGAGGTGACCTTCGATGCCCAGGAGCCTACTGCGGTCTTCAAGGATGCGCAGCGCAAACTGACGGCCGTCGACAGACAGGGGAGGGTGCTCAATACTGTGTCCAAGCCGGTCGAGGGGGTGCCGGTCATCCAGGTGGCTACCGTCAAGCGTGCCCAGCAGGATCAGGCGGTCAGGCAGACCCTGCGGATTCTGTCAACCATGCCCGAGGCCATGCGCCATTCGGTGACCAAGGTGACTGCGGAAACCCAAGACTCCATTACCACCGAGCTGGACCAGGGCAAACATGTCATCATCTGGGGCGACGGCTCTGACCTGAAGCTCAAGCAGGCCGTAGTCGACAAGATCATCAACGATCCATCCAAGATCGGCGACAAGCATCAGCTGGATGTGTCGGCGCCCCTGAGGCCCATTGTCAAATAGTCGCTGAAGGAGCTGCCGGCTTCATCAACCTGTCGGTGTCCAGCAGAATGGTCACCGGCCCGTCGTTGACCAGATCCAATCGCATGTGGGCGCCGAAGCGTCCGGCGGCAACCGGCACACCGGTTGCCTCCAAAGCTCGGTTCAGATCCTTCCAGA
>NZ_JBVPQK010000427.1:0-2184 GCF_058197115.1 Bifidobacterium sp. POST2/T3 (B1) | reverse complement strand
TCTGGAAGGATCTGAACCGAGCTTTGGAGGCAACCGGTGTGCCGGTTGCCGCCGGACGCTTCGGCGCCCACATGCGAGTGGATCTGGTCAACGACGGACCGGTGACCATCCTGCTGGACACCGATAGATTGATGAAGCCGGCAGCTCCTTCAGCGACTATTTGACAATGGGCCTAAGAGGCGCCGACACATCCAGTTGATGCTTATCGCCAATCTTAGATGGATCGTTGATAATCTTGTCGACCACGGCCTGCTTGAGCTTCAGATCGGAGCCGTCGCCCCAGATGATGACATGTTTGCCCTGGTCCAGCTCGGTGGTGATGGAGTCTTGGGTTTTCGCAGTCACCTTGGTCACAGAATGGCGCATGGCCTCCGGCATGGTTGACAGAATCCGCAGAGTCTGCCTGACCGCCTGATCCTGCTGGGCACGCTTGACAGTGGCAACCTGGATGACCGGCACCCCCTCCACTGGCTTGGACACAGTATTGAGCACCCTGCCCTGCCTGTCTACAGCCGTCAGTTTCCGCTGCGCATCCTTGAAGACCGCAGTAGGCTCCTGGGCATCGAAGGTCACCTCCAGACCGTGCGGAAAACACTTATGGACCTTGGCATCGGTCACCCCGGCCATGCCGCTGATCTCCTGCTCGACGCCATTGGTGGAAATCAGCAGCAGAGAGCGATCCCCCTGATTGGTCACGATTGAGACCACTCGATCGTTGGACACCCAGGCATTGCCGCCGCTGACGTTGATCTTGTCGGTTTGCAGGCGGAAGACCGGCGAGAGAAAAAGCAGCCATGCCAGTCCTGCTATCAGAACCATGACCAGGAGGACGACACCCGTCCGGATCAGGACCAGCCTGCGGCTGACCTTCTTCTTCTCGCGCACCCGAGCCTGAAAATCCAGAACCTTGGGCCGAACGAAGATCCCTAGCCCCTGATCTTCCTGATCAGTGCCTATCCTGCCTGAGACGGGTCGGTCCGGCGGTATGGCCCGGGCATCGACGAATCCTCCGGCCGAACTTGTCGAGCGTGAGGTCGCGGACTTGGATGCCGCAGACTTGGAAACTGATACGCTACTGCCTTTTATCAGAGCGCGGGAGGATGATGAGGCGGATCTGGCGCTACGAGTCCGTGTGCCGCTTGTATTCTTGGAACGACTCGGACGACCCCTGAAACGCTTCGAACCTTTGAGACGCTTGGACCGCTTAAGGCGCCTGCCCTCGCCACCTGTTTTTTCCACCTTGGACCAGCTGGCCTGTGCTGAAGCATCGGAGGCGGCCGACTTGCCCGATCTGGCGGTTCTACCGGTCCGCTGCTCCTCTTCCGAAGGCCTGGTGCGCCCAGACCGGGCAGTCCGTGCGGCCTTTGCGGCCCGGACTGCCCTGGTTCTGGACGAGGCTCCACTGGAGGCCCTGCGACTCTTGCCGTTCTTCACTGCTCATCCCGTTCAGCCAGCTTGTCGAGAATGACCGGCCCCATGGCAGTGATATCGCCGGCGCCCACGGTCAGGATCACATCCCCAGGCTCCGCTCGTTCGGCCAGATCCAGAGCGGCCTGACGCATGTCCGAGCAGGCCCGGAAGACGGTCTCAGTCGACTTATGTCCTGAGTTCTGGGGCTTGTGGTCCGATGCCTTGCGGGCGGCGGCAGGGATGGTGCCGGCATCCACGCCCGGAAAATCGCTGGCCAGCTCACGGGCGGGGAAGATGTCAGTTACCGTCACATCGTCCGCCAGGGACAGAGCGGCAGCGAACCGGTCGGAGAAGATGGCGGTGCGCGAATACAGGTGAGGCTGGAAGAGCACCCTGATGGTCCGGCCCGGATAGCGTCGCCTGGCGGCGGTAAGCAGGGCGGCGATCTCCGTGGGATGATGGGCGTAATCGTCCACTACGGTGACCCCATGTTGGCATCCGCGGACCTCGAAGCGTCGAGAGGCACCACGGAAGTCGGCGGCGGAAGCGGCGGCCGTATCAGGATCCATCCCCAGCAGGACGGCGGCGATGACGGCTGCTGCTGCATTGCGGGCGTTGTGGATGCCGGGAATCGCCAAATCCACCTGCAGATCAAGCGGCTTGCTGGCATCCAACCCTGCCGCCCGGAGCACCTGCACGGGGAGAGCCAGACGGCAATGTTCACGGCCGCTGCCGCTGCTCTCGGACTCGGACCCGATGCGGACCAAGCCCAGA
>NZ_JBVPQK010000426.1:0-2185 GCF_058197115.1 Bifidobacterium sp. POST2/T3 (B1) | reverse complement strand
CTCGTAATCGTGGTCAGCGCTGTTGCCGGGTACGCTCTTGCGGCCCTGCTCTGGTGACAGCCCTCCTCGGCTGGCAACGGAAAATGGAGCTTTACCTGTGCCAACTTAACGGATAAGGCCACCACGAGAAGGCATCTTTGCTCCAGCAAGCAACCGGATACAAATCTTCTTCTTGCTTTGACCTCGAGTGCATTTAAGGTTCAGCCATCAGTCATCGGAGAGCGACAGAGGGGGGGGGGGCTCATACCAGCATGCAGCCTGTTATGCCATACGGCACACTTGACTCCGTGCAGTTCTATAAGCATTGTTTTGGCGTATAACACGAAACACAATGCGGCCGGAAAAAGCTGAGAGGGGACCTTGCATAAACAATGCGCCCGAAATGTGCCCGATTCTGGAAATAAGAATGGTTCCGAAGCCAGGAAGCCTTGGAACCATTGGTTTCTTGTCGGGCCGGCGGGATTTGAACCCGCGACCCCTTGACCCCCAGTCAAGTGCGCTACCAAACTGCGCTACGGCCCGACGGTGCATCAGCACCGAGTAGAGATACTAGCACAGCGTAGCGGGGCCGACAACGGTCCGGCGAGTCCCTGCAGACGAGTCCAGACAGACCGGGTCACATGATCAACTTGCTATCATGTTTCTGGACGGTCGACGCAACCCGCGTCGACCGCAAGTCGTCCCAGCCCGGAAGGGGTTCCATGAGCACAGACGTTTTCGACCTTTCGGCCGCGAAAATGCGAGACAAGGGCATGAGCGAAGTCTCCATCAACCAGTTCAAGCAGCTTTACGAAACTTGGGAACGGGAAGATGCCAAGGCCTGCGTGCGCGAGAAGGATGTCACCCCGCTCAAGGACGTGCCCCGCACCAAAGATATCCACGACACCATGGACATGGACATGGCCCTGGATGCATTCTCCCGCACTGCCTTCATTAAGCTCAACGGTGGGCTGGGCACCTCCATGGGCCTGGAGAAGGCCAAGTCCCTGCTGCCCATCCGACGCCACAAGGCCCGTCGGATGCGCTTTCTGGACATCATCATGGGCCAGGTGTTGACGGCCCGCAAGCGTCTAGGGGTGCCGCTGCCGCTTATCTTCATGAACTCCTTCCGGACATCACGAGACACCATGCGCGTTGTCAAGCAGGACCGCCGCTTTGTTCAGAAAGACGTGCCCATGGAGATCATTCAGCACATCGAACCCAAGATCGACGCTGACACCGGCTGTCCGGTCGAATTCCCAGCCAATCCCGACCTGGAATGGTGCCCTCCCGGCCACGGCGACATCTTCTCGACCATCTGGGAGACCGGCCTGCTGGACATACTCAAGGAGCATGGAATCGACTATCTGTTCATCTCCAACTCCGACAACCTGGGCGCCCGGCCTTCAAGGACCCTGGCCGGTTATTTCGCGCAGTCCGGAGCGCCCTTCATGATCGAGGTCGCCAAGCGCACCGATGCTGATCGGAAGGGCGGCCATATCGTTATCGATAAGGCCAGCGGACGCCTTATCTTACGAGAGATGTCCCAGGTGGACCCGCACGACCGCAGCTCAGCCATGTCCATCCGCAAGCATCCCTACTTCAATACCAACAGCATCTGGGTCAGGGTCGATGCCCTGCGCGACAAGCTGACCGAATGCAACGGCGTGCTACCTCTGCCCATCATCGAGAACCGGAAGACCGTGGACCCCACCGATCCATCCACCCGCCCCGTGGTGCAACTGGAGACCGCCATGGGCTCTGCAGCCACGCTCTTCGAAGGGGCCATCTGCGTACAGGTAGACCGTATGCGCTTTCTGCCGGTCAAGACCACTGACGACCTGTTCATCATGCGCTCCGACCGCTTCCATCTGACCGACTCCTATGAGATGGAGGATGGCAACTACGATTTCCCAAACGTTCAGCTGGATGAGCGCTACTACAAGTACATCGCCGACTTTGACGAGCGCTTCCCCTATGGGGTTCCCAGCCTGGCGGCCGCCAACTCGGTCACGATCGAGGGGGACTGGACCTTCGGCAGGGATGTGACCCTGTATGCTGATGCTCATCTGAGTGATCGGGGGCGCTCCTCATACGTGCCCAATGGTCAGTATGTGGGACCCCAGGGAATCGAACCGGACGAGTGGGTCTAAGGCCAGTCTCAGCAGGGTTCAGCCTGTCAAGAAAAGGTACCGTATTTGGGTGT
>NZ_JBVPQK010000425.1:0-2191 GCF_058197115.1 Bifidobacterium sp. POST2/T3 (B1) | reverse complement strand
CCATGATCACCATCCTTGCCCAGCTGGTCGCTCACACGGCCTCCGTAGATGAAGATGTCGTCAATACCCTCAAAGAATTGCGGGTCATCGGAGGGGTCGCGCCCGGCAAAGGCCGCATGGTCCTGCCCCTTGAGCTCGGCCAACCGCTCCATGCCCTGATGGTCATAGAAGCCCACGTCGCAGGAGGAGTCCGTATGCAGATAGAAGCGCTCGATGCCCGCCTGGTCCAGATGCTCCAGGGTGTCCCGCCACAGAGCGCCGCCCACGCCGCGTCCCCGGGCACTACTGGAGACCAGGAAGAGCCTCAGTTCAGCCTGGGGCGGGACGGCCAGACCGCACTGCTCCTCCAGCCTGACCTCGGTCAGCTGCCACTGGCGGGCCCGGTCCAGGGTCCGAGCGCCCAGCGGCGTGGCAGACAGCTGCTGGTCCACTCGCTCCAGCTCCTCTTCAGCCTGAGGGAAGCAAGGTTCGCCACGTCCCTCGGCCAACAGAGTTACACCCAGAAAGTCCTGCCCATCGACGGCTATCCGAGCCCTGGTGGCATCTACTAGATAATGCAGGATGAAATGCGCGGCGCTCAGCCGGGACACGGTTCCCTCGGGATCCTCCTGCACCTTCCAGGTGGCATCAAAGGTCCCCACCAGGTCGGGCATATCCGCCCAGACCATGGGTCTTATTGCCACGCTCCCCTTCCGCCGTGAGGCCTGGTCGTGATTACTGGACGTTGTCATCTGTCTCATTGCTCCATTCGGGCGTGCCCGGCCCCACGACGGCCCCTGGCCGTCTGCCGATCGCCTGCTGTTCATGATTGCCGATGCGCGGCACCCATCGCCCTTATCTGGCGGGGTCTGTCGCAGACTCAGTCCTCGTCCGACTGCTCGGGTACGCCCTCGGCTAAGGTTGCAAGAATTTCTTCTTCGGTCCTGGCACGGGCCCTGATGAGTCGATCCTGGGGCTGGTCTTCACTTACATAATAAAGGCAGGCGTCGATGGTCGACAGGCCGATACCCTCCAAGCGTGACAGGAGCAACCGGTAGAAGTCCAGCTGGACCAGACGGCGGTTGGTCGACTCCTCTCCATGCGGTCGGGCTCCGGTCTTCCAGTCCACGATGGTGTAGCGCATATCGGTGCGCTCAGGGTCCAGCCCACCTGCGAAGACCGCATCCAGCTTGCCCTTGACGATAGAGCCAGCCAGCTCCGCCACGATGGGCCGTTCCACCCAGACAGGAGTGCGCTGGGCCCAGTCAGACTCAGCCAACCTCCGCTCCCAGGTCAGCAGACGGGCCTGTACGGGATCGGCCTTGGAATCCAGGGACTCCCGCTCCTGGTCAAGCCCGGCCAGCATTCGGGCTCGCTCAGCCATGGCCCCGGGGCCCAGCGGACCATCGAGCAGGTTCGGTGCTTCCGCCTGGTCAGGCAGGTCTACCAGTCCTTGAGGGGCAGAGATCTCGGGCAGAATGAAACGCCTGGCCCAGTCGTGGAAGCGGGTGCCCGCCTCGGCCTGCGGAGAAGCTACCTGAGGTATGGGTCTGACCAGCCCCTGCCAGTAATCCCTCTCCATCTTGGGATCGCCCCCTGCCGAGCTGGCCTGGATGGCGGTGACGCTGCTAGCCCCATGTCCCAGGATTCGGCGGCCGGTGCGCCGCAGCAGATCCAGATCCGTGAGCAACTGGTCGTCAGCCACCCCTAGGCGGCCTGTGCTGACCTGCAGGACGCGGACCGCATTGGCGTAGAGCCCGTCATCGCCCTCATCAGGGATTTTGTGGTCGTCTGGTTCCCCGGCGCGCACCCAGGCGGCCGAGCGATCCAAGGCTTCACGGGTCCGCGCACTCAGAACAGGAGGCCAAAGCGCCTGCTCACGCTCACCGTCTCGGGCGGCGACCTGGTCCACCTCCTCCAGGGCACGGTCGACGACAGCCTGGCGGTAGGACTGGGCGTTCTCACCGACAAAGAGCCCCAAGGGTGGCGTTGGCTCGCCCTCATGTGTATCCTTTGCGGGCTCCAGCTTGACCGCATTGGGCTCTTCCTGAAAGAGCTCCACCAGTTCAGTCCAGAAGTTGGAAGCCTTGTCCGGGTCCGGTGCCGGCGTGTTCAGGGCCGCAGACTCCGCCTGGGAATCCTGGCTGAAGGTCAGCAGCAGGTCATGCCGGGCCCTGGTCGCCGCCACGTAGATCAGCCGCCGCTCGTCATC
>NZ_JBVPQK010000424.1:0-2191 GCF_058197115.1 Bifidobacterium sp. POST2/T3 (B1) | reverse complement strand
CCATGATCACCATCCTTGCCCAGCTGGTCGCTCACACGGCCTCCGTAGATGAAGATGTCGTCAATACCCTCAAAGAACTGCGGGTCGTCCGAGGGATCGCGCCCGGCGAAGGCCGCATGGTCCCGCCCCTTGAGCTCGGCCAGCCGCTCCATGCCCTGATGGTCGTAGAAGCCCACGTCGCAGGAGGAGTCCGTATGCAGGTAGAAGCGCTCGATGCCCGCCTGGTCCAGGTGCTCCAGAGTGTCCCGCCACAGGGCACCACCCACACCGCGTCCCCGGGCACGGCTGGAGACCAGGAATAGCCTCAGTTCAGCCTGGGGCGGGACGGCCAGCCCGCACTGCTTTTCCAGCCTGACCTCGGTCAGCTGCCACTGACGGGCCCGGTCCAGGGTGTGGGCACCCAAGGTCGTTGCAGACAGTTGCCGGTCCACGCGCTCCAGCTCCTCTTCAGCCTTGGGGAAGCAAAGTTCGCCACGCCCCTCGGCCAGCAAAGTTACCCCTAGAAAGTCCTGCCCATCGACAGCTATCCGAGCCCTGGTGGCATCTACTAGATAATGCAGGATGAAATGCGCGGCGCTCAGCCGGGACACAGTTCCCTCGGGATCCTCCTGCACCTTCCAGGTGGCATCAAAGGTCCCCACCAGGTCGGGCATGTCCGCCCAGACCATGGGTCTTATTGCCACGCTCCCCTTCCGCCGTGAGGCCTGGTCGTGATTACTGGACGTTGTCATCTGTCTCATTGCTCCATTCGGGCGCGCCCGGCCCCACAACGGTCTTTGGCCGTCTGCCGATCGCCTGCTGTTCATGATTGCTGATGCGCGGCACCCATCGCCCTTGTCTGGCGGGGTCTGCCGCAGGCTCAGTCCTCGTCCGACTGCTCGGGTATGCCCTCGGCCAGGGTTGCGAGAATTTCTTCTTCGGTCCTGGCACGGGCCCTGATGAGTCGATCCTGGGGCTGGTCTTCGCTTACATAATAAAGGCAGGCGTCGATGGTCGACAGGCCGATACCCTCCAAGCGTGACAGGAGCAGCCGGTAGAAGTCCAGCTGGACCAGACGGCGGTTGGTCGACTCCTCTCCATGCGGTCGGACTCCGGTCTTCCAGTCCACGATGGTGTAGCGCATATCCGTGCGCTCAGGGTCCAGCCCACCTGCGAAGACCGCATCCAGCTTGCCCTTGACGATAGAGCCAGCCAGCACCGCCACGATGGGCCGTTCCACCCAGACAGGAGTGCGCTGGGCCCAGTCAGACCTAGCCAGCCGCCGCTCCCAGGTCAGCAGACGGGCCTGTACGGGATCGGCCTTGGGATCCAGGGACTCCCGCTCCTGGTCAAGCCCGGCCAGCATCCGGGCTCGCTCAGCCATGGCCCCGGGGCCCAGCGGACCATCGAGCAGGTTCGGTGCTTCCGCCTGATCAGGCAGGTCCACCAGTCCTTGAGGGGCGGAAATCTCGGGCAGGATGAAACGCCTGGCCCAATCATGGAAGCGGGTGCCCGCCTCGGCCTGCGGGGAGGCCACCTGGGGTATGGGTCTGACCAGCCCCTGCCAGTAATCCCTCTCCATCTTGGGATCGCCCCCTGCCGAGCTGGCCTGGATGGCGGTGACGCTGCTAGCCCCATGTCCCAGGATCCGGCGGCCGGTGCGCCGCAGCAGATCCAGATCCGTGAGCAGCTGGTCGTCGGCCACCCCTAGGCGGCCTGTGCTGACCTGCAGGACGCGGACAGCATTGGCGTAGAGCCCGTCATCGCCCTCCTCAGTGATCTCGTGGTTGACTGGTTTCCCGGCGCGCACCCAGGCGGCCGAGCGATCCAAGGCTTCACGGGTCCGCGCACTCAGAACAGGAGGCCAGAGCGCCTGATCCCGCTCGCCGTCTCGGGCGGCGACCTGGTCCACCTCTTCCAAGGCACGGTCGACGACAGCCTGGCGGTAGGACTGGGCGTTCTCACCGACAAAGAGCCCCAAGGGCGGCGTTGGCTCGCCCTCCTGTGCATCCTCTGCGTGCTCCAGCCTGACCGCATCGGGTTCTTCCTGGAAGAGCTCCACCAGTTCGGTCCAGAAGTTGGAAGCCTTGTCCGGGTCCGGTGCCGGCGTGTTCAGGGCCGCAGACTCCGCCTGTGAATCCTGGCTGAAGGTCAGCAGCAGGTCATGCCGGGCCCTGGTCGCCGCCACGTAGATCAGCCGCCGCTCGTCATC
>NZ_JBVPQK010000423.1:0-2192 GCF_058197115.1 Bifidobacterium sp. POST2/T3 (B1) | reverse complement strand
CAGATTCTGGATCAGACCGACCTGCTGGAGGCCCGCTACCGGCAGGTCAGGCCCCGCAAGCAGCTCTGCCGGGTTTCAACCCAGCACTACATGTTCGCTGTGGAAGCTTTCGTGGAGATGATCAACTCCATCGATTCGGATGAGTACGAATTCACCATACGAGAGACGCGCACCAGGGACATCATCGACCAGGTGGCCACTCTTCAGTCCGAGATAGGCATCATCTACGAGTCCGACTTCAACAAACGGGTCCTGTCCAAGATGCTTCGTGAGAAACACCTGGACTTCCATCCCCTCTTCCGTGCAGATCTGCATGTCTTTATCGCCCGGACCAACCCCTTGGCTGATCGGGCCATGGTGACCATGAAGGACTTGGAGCCCTACCCCTTCCTGCAGTATGAGCAAGGAGAGGAGGGTTCCTTCTATTTTGCAGAGGAGGCAGTCTGGCCCGACTATTCCCCCAAGCAAATCACCGTGAGCGACCGGGCCACCATGCTCAACTTCATCGTCGGGCTCAACGCCTACACGGTCTGCACTGGCATCGACAACGAAGACCTGAACAACGAGAAGATCGTCAGTGTCCCCCTGGAGTCGGATGAATCCATGCTTTTGGGCTGGATCGTCAACAGCCGGACCAAGCTGTCCCATGCCGCCGAACTCTACTTGGACAAGTTACGCCAGGTGGTGTCCAACCACGGATATTCGCTGATCGAGCAGGAGTCAAGCAAGTAATAGTCAGGCAAGCGATAGCCGAACCGACAAAGGCTTAACAGGCAAACAACCGAACTGATAACGGCAATCCTTAATTTTTGCCACAGATCATAGCCCTTAGCAGTTGCCGCTTATTCTGCTTTCAGCGCTGTTCCTCGGGCTCCGATGGATGGCATCTTCCCTTGGTGACCCACATCCTGCGAATTCAGTCCCAGGGCCTTGAACAGGGCCCGGTCCAGATGTTCCAAACCTCCCTGGCTCTTTGCAGCTGCGGTCAAATCCCAGACTTTGCCGTTGATCATGATGGTGGGGGTCGAGAACTCTCCTTTGGCATCCTTGGCGTCCTTGCGGGTGATGGCATAGGCGTTGACCTTGTCCACCCATGGTCTGTAGGTGCCCTGGGCAAAACGGTCTGCCAGGGACCTGGGCACGCCCACCCCAACGGCCTGGTCGGCCAGGCGCGCATCGGAGACGGCCTGATAGGAGCTTTCATTGGGCTGGAAGTCGGTAGCAAAGACGGCGGCGGCGAAGGCCGGCAGATGATCCGGATCCTCCTGGGCCACCATGGCCAGGGCGTTGTCGACGCGGCTGGAGTACTGGTCACTGGAGGCCGAATCAAGGAAGTTCAAAAAGTTGTAGGTGACGTTGATCTGGCCTGCGCTAATCATGCGCTGCAGCTGGGGATCGATGACCCGGCCCACCTTGCCACACCATGGGCACATAGGATCCATGAAGATTTCAAGGGTAGGCACACCAGCAACCTTCTTCTTGCTGCCGACTCCCTTAGCTGAGACGGTCAGCCCTCCCTGGTCGTCGGCAACTGACGGCTTGACGGTGACCGCTTGCAGTGCCTTGTAGGCCTTGGCATCCCCAGTGGGGCCCTTGCTGACTTGGGCGGTCGATACTTCCGACGAAGGCTTTTGGGCTGACTGGTCGTCTCCTGAACGGTTAGTCCACAGCATGTAGAAGCCGGCTACAAGCACCAGCACAAGAGCGATCGCAACCAGTATTAGCGGTAGCCTCCGAGACCGCTGAGCAGGCCGGCCTGGCTCTTCCGGTTCCTCAACAGTCAAAGGACGCTCATCAGCAGGTTCTGTCTCATTCGAAGATTTCTCTGCACTAGTTGCTGTGTCAGAAACGGCAGGCTTGGCCGTCTCCTCTGAATTCGTCTGAGGAGCGTCATTCACCTCGTTGACCTCAGTCTGGTCCGGTTCCTCATGACCATTCTGCTCCAGCGGTTTCGTCATGATCCATGGCCTTCCTTGCGATGATGATCCGTCGGCGTGCCCGTCGGACCTTTACCAATCTACACGAGGGTCATCCGACAGAATGACCATTCGAAGAATGTGCGTCAATGCGGCCCTGCACGCACAATCAACATATCGATATGAGCCAGGCATTTGCTCAGGCACCGTAGCGCGCCAGATAGTTCCTGGCGGCATCGGCCGTGCGCTGGTCCAGAATGGGCGACCCGTCCGGAC
>NZ_JBVPQK010000422.1:0-2205 GCF_058197115.1 Bifidobacterium sp. POST2/T3 (B1) | reverse complement strand
GTGCAGGCCGAGCAGAACTTCCTTGAACAGGCTGGTCGCAGCCAGGAGGCTCTGGAGTTGGAACCCCTGCTGGATCGACTGGAAGCGGAGTATGCCGACGAGGATGAGGGCGAGGATGGCCAGAAGGACGGACAGTCCGAGGAGATCCTGATTGACTACGACCTGGAGCACCTGGATCCGGCCATGATGGAGGAGCTCTCCATTGACCCGGATGGTGGTGAGGATGACTCGGATGAGGCTGAAGCCACTGATGCATCCGATCAGGGTGCCAATGGCAGTAAGGTTGAGGAATCTCCTGAATCAGTAGCTTCGAACTATTCGGCTGACTCAACTGACACAGGTGACTCAACTGATTCGACTGAATCTTTTGATTCAGCTGATACATTCGATACATTTGATTCAACTGGTCCGTCTGACTCAGCTGGTTCATCCGAAATGCCGGAATCGTCAGATGCTGTGAAGGAATCAGGCGGAGAGCCAACCCATCTTGATGCAGAAACTTCGGACGATGGTTCTCAAAGCGGTCAAGCTGGTGACGGAACTGACGTTGCTGTTGCCGATGATTCGGCTATCGACGACAGTGACGCGACTGCACAAGCTGCAGGATCCGAGGCAGACACTATCGATCAGGAAAATGAACAGACAAAAGATAAGCAGGTCAAGGGGTCCGATGCTTCTACTCTAGACAAGGCTGAATCATGACCGCCTTCCTCAAAGGAACTGATGACGCTCCGGCAAAGACCTACCGTCTGGCTCTACTGGACCTGGATGGAGTGGTCTACCGGGGCGCTGATCCTGTAGAGCATGCGGCCGAGGGCATCGATCGCGCTCAGACGCTCGGCATGCGCATGGCCTACACCACCAACAATGCATCCCGGTTCCCTCATGTGGTGGCCGATCAGCTGCGTGGGTTCGGTCTCACCCTGGACGATGGCCAGGTCATCACTTCGGCCGTCGTAGCCGCACGAATGCTGCGCCGACACTTGAAAAAGGGTGCCAGGGTGCTCGTCATTGGTTCCGATCATCTGCGTGACCAGATTCGCATCAACGGGATGGTTCCGGTAGGCAAGGCAGCAGATCAGCCAGAGGCCGTCATCCAGGCTTGGTATCCCGAATTGAGTTGGCAGGATCTGGCCCAGGCCGCCTTTGCCATTGAACACGGTGCACGTTACTTCACTACCAACAAGGATCAGACTCTTCCCCGGGAAGGTGGCATGGCGCCCGGCAATGGAGCCATGCTCCAACCGGTGATTCTGGCTACTGGTGAGCAGCCGGAGGACTCGGCCGGCAAGCCGGAATCGGCCATGTACGATGAGGCTCGGCAGCTGTTGGCCGACAGACAGGAGAAGATCTTGGACAGTGACCGATGCCTGCCTGTGGGCGATCGTCTGGACACCGACATCGAGGCAGCCAACCGAGGCGGGTACGACTCCATGGTTGTCCTGACAGGCGTAGCCCGAACACCCGCCATTCTGACTGCACCTGCCAAGTTGCGACCGACCTATTTGGCTGAAGACCTGCGCGGCCTCACTGCGCCACAGCCCCAGCCTAGTAAGGAAGCAGACCAGACATGGCACTGCGGCGGCCAAACCGCAAAGGTGGATGATGACGGGCATGTAACCCTGCGTGCTCTTGAGGGCGGTAGCGACCCCCTGTCTGATCTGGATGCTGTGCGAGCCTGCACCTGTGCGCTCTGGGAGTACCAGGATCGTGGCGGAGACATGGACTCGCTGGATCTGCCCGCCTTCGTCGTAGGGGCATAGCGGTCATGTCGGAAGAGGTCAAGTCCGGACAGTTCGGAGCGAGCAAATCACCCCAGGAATCCAATCATCACGGATTACCTGCTCAGTCTGGCCAGACTGAGCAGCCTGTAGAGCATGAGCCTTCTGGACGGTCCTCACAGGCAGATGATGAGGATACGATTGCGTTAGCACCTGAAGAGCTCATGGATAAGCAAGTCATGGCCCCTCTTTTGGAGCGTTTCCCTGATTTGGTTGAATTGGACAATCTGGACGATGCCCAACAGGTCGAGCTGCTCGGCAAGGTGCTGATCGGGCTTCAGGAGGACCTGAACCGGGAGGGCAAGTGAAGGATGAGGATACGGTCGTCAGCGCTTGGGCCGGTCTGCGAAGAACCGTGGCTCTCACCCGCGACCGGCTTGACCGCATCCTGCCTGCACAGGGGCTGACGGATTCACGAGCCAGA
>NZ_JBVPQK010000421.1:0-2223 GCF_058197115.1 Bifidobacterium sp. POST2/T3 (B1) | reverse complement strand
GTCAACGATCCAGCTCGTGATCTGGCCTGGATCTTCGCCAAGCTGGACGGGTCCCGTCGCAACGCCGTCATTGCAGCATATGGCAGGATGATGGGGGCCCGGCTGGATGACCTGATCATGCTACGAGCCAATCTTTGGCTGCAAATGGAGCAGGTAGGCGAGTTCATCACCGCCCTGGATCATGCGGACAATGAGCGGATCATCCAATTCAAGGCCCAGGTTGAGCGTCTGGCCCAGCAGCTGGGCGATCACGAACAGGATCAACGCGCCCGTCGGCAACAGAAGACGCCTAGTCCGTCACCCGCAGACGCACCTTCCACGATTACTGTGGGGACTCTGCTGGGTGATGATAAAGCTGAAGACTCCTCTGCAACCAAAGCACAGCAGAATCCGGCGCCAGAGCCGGACCCCGCCTCGGCAGATGCATCGGCTGAAAGCTCTGTCACCATCGCCATCAGCAGGGTGGAAATGGCGGACCTGGCTTTAGCCCAGACCACTATGGACCATTCCGATGCCAGGAATAAACCCATCAGGCAGGCCCAGAGCACAGACCTTGGCTCCGACGATCAATCCAAGCCACCAGCTGCTGCTTCCGTCCCCCAGGAGGAGGAATCAGGCCTGAGCGATCACTTCCGCGGCATCGGCAATCCAGTCACCGACGACGAGGATGCAAATGGCGAAGCGAATCCAAAGGTTGCAATGAGCGACCCATCCAGAGATGACCAGCCCTCAAACGCCGATAAGGCGGGAGAGGCCGCTTCCCAGCCGCATGATGCTTCGTCAGCTCAGGCTCTTGCAAGCGATCAGGCAGAGACCATCGTCCTTCCCAGAAAGCCCACACCCGAACAGACTCCCACGCTCACTACAGAGGGACAGACATCGACATCGCCGCCGGAGACCGGCTCTGCCCAGGAGGGGCATCACGGGGACGCTTAGAGCGTAATCACCCGGGTCAGCGAATAATGAGACCGGAAGATCCGTGGACCGGCAGGTCTGGGCAACGGAGAAAAACCTTGGAGGTAGCAATGGATATCGAATTCGGCATCAAGAATGTGGCCCGCACGGTCAACTTCAGTACCAATGCCAAGGCGGATGAGGTGGCGGCCCACATCGCCCGGGCCCTGAACGAGGGCGGACCCATCGATCTTGTGGACGACAAGGGTCGGCACATCATCGTCCCCAAGGAATCCTTGGGCTATGCAGTAGTTGGTTCCGACACGACCCACCCCGTGGGCTTCGGCGTCCTGGGAGGCTCCTCCGACTGAGGCTGTGATCGCCTGACGGGGGCGGCAGGATCCTTCTGGTCCGGCCGCCTCCGATCTGTATCCACTAACCCTTCCAGGCCACCGGACAGCTTCCCCGGGCCCTGTCCACGATTTGGGCCACCACCTGGTCACTGGTGCAGTTCTCCCCCATGCGATTTGGCTTGCCTTGACCGTGCCAGTCCGATCCTCCGGTCACCAGCAATCCCCAGCGTTGGGCCAGGGCCAGCAATCGTCGACGCTGCTCGGGCGGATTATCCCGGTGCCAAACCTCCAGACCGCCCAGCCCATCCCTGGCCAGCTCGGCGATTTGCTGGTCGGAGAGCAGAACGGGATTGCGGCTGATGGCACCGGGATGGGCGATAACCAGGACGCCGCCTGCATGGTTGACTGCTGCCAGCACCTGGTGGGTAGTCGGCGAGGGCGTAGGCAGATAGTACGCGCTTCTGGAGGAGCAGACCCCAGCGAAGGCCTGGCTCCGGTCGGCATATACACCGGCTTTGACCAGGGCATCGGCGATGTGCGGACGGCCTACCGTGGTCTTTGATCCCTCCTTGACCTGGTCCAGCACATCCTGCCAGGTAATCGGATAATCCCGTGAAATCCGTTCGACCATAGTCCTGGTTCTGGTCAGCCTGGCTTCCCTGGTCTTGGCGAAGAGCCCGGCTATGACCGGATCCTCAGAGTCGTAAAGATAGGCCAGCATATGAACCGATACACGGCCATCCTGCGCGGTGATTTCAGTGCCTGGCAACAGGGGCATCCCCAAGTCCTTGGCCGCCTGACGGGCCTGATCCCAGCCCGCATTGGTGTCATGGTCGGTGATGGCCAGACCTTCCAGACCCAGCTGCTGCGCCTGCTCGACCATCCCCCTGGGCGTCACGGTGCCGTCGGAGAACACGGTGTGGCAGTGCAGATCCCAGCCGGAGGCCTTAGCAGTATCCTCATGCGTCATGCCTCC
>NZ_JBVPQK010000420.1:0-2224 GCF_058197115.1 Bifidobacterium sp. POST2/T3 (B1) | reverse complement strand
CTCTTCTCGCTGATCCTGGGCATCATCCTGGTGATCATGCGCATCTCGCCCATCTCCTCCCTGCGGGCCGTCGGCCGAGGGTATGTGGAGTTCTTCCAGAACATGCCTTTGACCATCATCATGGTCTTCATGGTCCTGGGTGCCTTCGCACAGCTCAAGATCAGCTTCTCGCCGGAATTCTCCGTCAACTTCTTCTGGCTGGCAGTGACGGGCCTGTCCCTGTATACGGCAGCATTTGTCTGCGAGTCCTTGCGCTCGGGCATCAACACGGTGCCTCTGGGCCAGGCCGAGGCGGCCCGTGCCCTGGGGCTGAGCTTCTTCCAGTCGGCCTCGCAGATCATACTGCCCCAGGCCTTCCGCGGCTCGGTAGCGCCCTTGGGCAACACCTTCATCGCCCTGCTGAAGAACTCCACCGTGGCTGCAGCAGCCTCCGTGGCATCCGAGAGCTCCTCCCTGATGAGCGAGATGATAGAGTTCCACGCCAATGCCATTGTGGCCATCTTCCTGATTTTCGCCCTAGGATATGTGATTCTGGTTTTGCCCATCGGAGCTTTGACCACGTACCTGTCCAACAAGCTGGCAGTGAGGAGGTGAGCGGCCATGGCACCAGATAATGAGAGCTCGCTGCTCTTCGATCAGCCCGGTCCCAAGGGTCGGCGCACCATACGAATCGCCAATTGGATAGCCGCTATCATCTTCGCCATAGTGGTCATTCTGGTGCTGATGAGGCTGCACAATCCTCCGGATGGGGAGAATCAGCTCAGCTGGGAGCTTTGGCGTCCGGCCCTGGATTATGAAGCCTGGTCCGACTTCTACCTGCCTGGGCTCTGGCTGACGATCAAGGCCTCGGTGGTTGCAGTGATTGGCTCGGTCATCTTCGGGTTTGTCTTCGGCCTTGGCCGTCTGCTGCCCAACTGGCTGGTAAGGGCAGTCTCAGGCATCATCGTGGAGTTCTGCCGGGCCGTCCCGGTTCTTATGATGATGATCTTCTTCTGGCGCTGGTTCGCCTTTGCCGGAGTCAGCCAGGCCTCCTACTGGGCCGTCGTGCTGGGCCTCATTCTTTACAATGGCTCCGTGGTGGCTGAGTTGATTCGTTCGGGGGTGGGCAACCTGCCCAACGGCCAGCGTGAGGCCTCCCTGGCACTGGGGCTGACCAGGACCCAGTCGCTGATGCAAATCGAGGTTCCGCAAGCCGTCTACGCCATGTTGCCTGCTGCCGTGACCCAGCTGGTCGTGGTCCTCAAGGACACGGCTCTGGGCTCCATCATCATGTACACGGATCTGTTGCAGGAATCTCGTCGCCTGGGCTCCATGTACTTCAACATCCTGCAGACCCTGGTGGTGGCCTCGGTGGTCTACTTCTTCGTTTGCTTCCTGCTGTCCCACTTTGCCCGCTGGCTACCGAAGAAGATGCAGGAGCGCACTGCCGCCCCCGCCGACTTCGTGGAACCGGCAGCGCCCGTGGCTATCATGGACCCTTCCAACGTCAACCAAATAGCAGTGGCCAAGGAGGTGGACGAAGACCGCTATGGTGGCGCGCCGCTGCAGTACCATGCCCACCACCGTGGATCCAACGCATCCATCCAGCACTGGAGGAAGACCCGCTACATCCAGGGCTATGACAGGACCCAGCCCGATACGCTGGTCGATCCGCACAAGG
Source organism: Bifidobacterium sp. POST2/T3 (B1) (assembly GCF_058197115.1). Lineage (NCBI taxonomy): Bacteria > Bacillati > Actinomycetota > Actinomycetes > Bifidobacteriales > Bifidobacteriaceae > Bifidobacterium > Bifidobacterium sp. POST2/T3 (B1). Next base: position 564 of record NZ_JBVPQK010000420.1, on the reverse strand, counting down.
CGAGTCTGGAGATTCCGGACTTCCTCAAGCCTGGACGTGGTAGCCGCTCCGGCGGCGATCAGCAAGCAGGAGGCAAAGCTCGGAAGGATGAAAAGAAGGAAGGCAGGAATCAAGGGGGCGGTGACAAGGACTGACTCCCCCTCTCCTATGATCCGAAGCCAGCGTCCGGCCGGGTTTGTGTGCCTGGCCGGATAGACTGGTGGATATGGTCCAAGAACATGCTGATTCCTCAACCGCCTCAACAGACCAGCCTGCTTCCTTGGGCGACCTGGTCCCCGATGCGGGAGGTCCCCGCAACCTGACCGAGGATCAGATTTACGACCGCTTCTTCTCCTGGGTGGCTTCCCGGGGCATCACCCCCTGGCCGCACCAGGAGGAGGCCGTCCTCTCCCTGGTTTCTGGCGACCATGTGATTCTGTCGACCCCGACCGGCTCGGGCAAGTCCATGGTGGCCTTGGCCATGCATTTCATCGCCTTGTGCACAGGGCGGCGCTCCTATTACACGGCTCCCATCAAGGCCCTGGTCTCCGAGAAGTTCTTCGACCTGGTTTCGGTTCTGGGTCG
>NZ_JBVPQK010000419.1:0-2227 GCF_058197115.1 Bifidobacterium sp. POST2/T3 (B1) | reverse complement strand
CCTTGGTCGCGTAGATTATGACGCGACCAAGGCCCCACCCCTATTGGTTGCGAATAAGCAACTATGAGCGTGGCATAACCTACTGCAAGGCTGTAATCCGATCCACGATCACCTGAGCAGCCTGATCGGCAGGAACAGCTTGCACATCCGAGCCATCACGGTTGCGAATCTCAATAGTGCCGTTGGCGATGGTGTCGCGACCAGCAATAGCGACCAGGGGGACCCCAATCAGCTCGGCATCCTTGAACTTGACCCCGGGAGATACCTTGGGCCGGTCGTCGTAGATGACCTCCACGCCGCGGTCCTCCAGGTCGGTGACCAGCTTCTCAGCGGCATCGAAGGCCTCCTGCTTCTTGCCGGTGGCCACCACATGGACCGCGGCAGGAGCGACAGCCTTGGGCCAAGCCAGACCTTTATCATCGTGATGCATCTCAGCGATGCAGGCCAGCACACGGGAAATGCCGATGCCATAGCAGCCCATCCAGACCGGAACAGCCTTGCCGTTGCGGTCCAGGACCTTCAGCCCCAATGCGTCAGAGTATTTCAGCCCAAGCTGGAAGACCTGCCCGATCTCCACGCCACGCTCGAAGCTGAGCGGCCCGGAACCATCAGGACTCATATCCCCGTGACGCACCTCGGCGGCTTCCACTGCTCCGTCGGCTTGGAAATCACGCCCATAAACCGCATTGGCCAGGTGTACGCCTTCAGAATCAGCCCCGGTCACCCAGGCAGATCCAGGCGCCACATGGGCATCGAGGAAGTAGCGGATATGGGCGGCAGACTCAGTATCCGAACGCTGAGGACCCAGAACACGGGGGCCAATATATCCCTTGACCAGCTCGGGGTGGGCAGCCAGGTCAGCTTCATTGGCCTCCTCAATCTCGGCCGGAGCGAACTGGGCCTCCAACCGCTTCATGTCCACCTGACGGTCGCCCGGAAGGCCGACGGCCACCAGCTCCCGCCAGCCCTCGGGATGGTCATCATCCGCAGGGTGCTTGACGGCCACAATCAAGTTCTTCAGAGTATCGGCAGCGGTCCAGTCCCGGCCATCCTCGCGAGGATGCAGCTGGTTGAACCGCTCCGCCAGGGTATCGATGGTGGTCGAGTCAGGGGTATCCAGCTCCTGCATGGCCGGAATCTTAGTGTAGTCGACGGGATCAGGACGCGGGGTGGTCAGCGCCTCCACATTCCATGCCTTCCCCGAGGGTGCCAGGGCAAAGGTGTCCTCGCCTATGGGCAGCGGAGCCAGGAATTCCTCGGACTCGGATCCCCCCATGGGCCCGGAGACCGCATGGACTATTACATAATTGACACCCAGTCGCTTGAAGATTCGCTCATAGGCGCCACGCTCATCCTGGTAGGCCTTCTTCAGCCCCTCCTCATCCACAGTGAAGGAGTAAGCATCCTTCATGATGAACTCACGGCCCCTGATCAGCCCGGCACGGGGACGGAACTCGTCGCGGTACTTAGTCTGGATCTGGTAAAGAACCACCGGCAGGTCCTTGTATGAGGAGTACATGTCCTTGACCAAAAGGGTGAACATCTCCTCATGGGTGGGAGCCAGCAGGTAGTCGGCGCCGTGCCTGTCCTGGAGGCGGAAGAGATTCTCACCGTACTCCTCCCAGCGATGGGTGGCTTCGTAGGGCTCGCGAGGCAACAAGGCCGGGAAGTGGACCTCCTGGGCGCCAATGCCGTCGATCTCCTCCCGAACCACGGCCTGGACCTTGTCGAGGACTTTCAGACCCAGTGGCAGCCAGGTGAAGATGCCAGGGGCCACCTTGCGGACGTATCCTGCCCGCTGCAGGAGTTTGGCCGAGTCCACATCGGCGTCGGCCGGATCCTCCCTGAGGGTCCGCAAAAAGAGGGTTGACATGCGCATGGCTTTGGTTCTCATACCTCCTAAAGATATGCGCGCAAAGGGACAAGCAACCATAAAGGACGCCTTATGACGATTTGTTGAAAGCAAGCCAGAAACCCCTATGATTACGGATGCTTTCACCAGAAAGTCGCTATGGTCGCATACGGCCGCTCGACAACGTCGAGGACGATTTACCCTCAAAAAAACAATGCTCGCCTGGGCACCATTTCGAGGATGATGCGACGGGTTGACTCGCGCTCACCGCTAGCAGGTGGAAGCTCATGAAAACCAGCATTATTCATCGCGCCAATCATACGTAGTTCTGGCAGCCACGCCCCGGATCATCACTTGAGATCAATCATGACGCTG
>NZ_JBVPQK010000418.1:0-2235 GCF_058197115.1 Bifidobacterium sp. POST2/T3 (B1) | reverse complement strand
AAGATCATCCTGGATCTGGACACTGGCATCGACGACACGCTGGCTCTGTCCTACGTCCTGGGCTCCCCGGATGCCGAACTAATCGGAATCACCGGCACCTACGGCAACGTGGTGCTCGACCAAGGCGTCGACAACGATCTGCAGCTGCTGGCCATGTACGGCAGGGAGGACATCCCGGTCTTCAAGGGGATCGATCACCCCAGCACGGCTGACTCATTCAGCGTTCCGCCGGACTCCGAGATCTTCCATGGGGCCAACGGCACCGGCAACATCGAAATCCCCGCACAGACCGACCGGCAGGCCAGCCAGCAGAGCTCAGTCGACTTCATCATCGACGCAGTCCGCCGCTATCCCAAGGGCGAGCTGGTCGTGGTACCCACCGGCGCCCTGACCACCATCGCCGCCGCCCTGGAAAAGGCCCCCGACATCGTCGACCGCATCAGCATCGTCATGATGGGCGGCACACTGACTCAGCCGGGCAACGTGGGTCCATTCGCAGAAGCCAACATCAACCAGGATCCCGAGGCCGCCAACCGGGTCTTCGCCACCACCGCAGACATCACCATGGTTGGCCTGGACGTGACCACCCAAGCTCTGATGAGCCGCGAGGACACTGAGGCCCTGCGTGCCACAGGCACCAGCGCCGGCCGCTTCCTGGCAGACATGACCGACTACTACATCGACATCAGCGAAAAGGAGAGCGGGGTCTACCTGGGCGGCTGCAACCTGCACGACCCCCTAGCCGCCGCCGTAGCCATCGACCCCAGCCTGGTCACCACCTTCGCCACCAACCTGATGGTCGAGACCGAAGGACCGCAACGGGCCCGTACCATCGGCGACCCCAGCAGGCTGCTGGACACGGTCAAGAACACCAAGGTGGCCCTGTCGGTCGACACCGAGCGGTTCACCCGGCGCTTCATGGACAGGCTCCTAACCCTGGTGCGCAAGACCGAGAGTGAACGATAGAAGGACGGCAGTCATGAGCGAATCCATCACCACCGCGACCACAGAAGCAACCATGGACGAGAACCGCCGCAGCACCAAACGGGCCTTGCCCGCCCTGCTGACCATCTTCCTGCTGGGCACACTGATGATTCAGGCCTTCAATCTGGTCTTCCAGAATGTGGGCGACTCCCTGGGGATGTCCGCCAACGCCTCGCTGATCAGCACCCTGCCCGGCATCGTCCTAGGCGTGGTCTGCATGCTCTACGGAACCCTCTGCGACTACATCTCCCCCCGGAAGATGACCCTGTTCGGAGTGGGCGCCCTGATCGTCGGCAGCCTCCTGGGCTTCTTCGGTGCATCGAACTTCTGGGCCGTGGTCCTGGCCCGCATGATCCAGACCGCGGGCGGCCAGGTGGCTGGCTCAGTCTTCCTGGTCATGGCCATGAAGTACCTGAGCGACAAGGAGCGTGCCTTCTACCTGGGCATCTTCAACGCCGTCTACTACGCATCCTCTGCTGTGGGCATCTTCGCCGGCGGACTGATCACCTCCATCGACTGGCGCTACCTCTTCCTGGTGCCGCTGGTCTCCATCCTCCTGATCCCCCCGGTGCTCAAGTACACGCCAGACACCGGCATCAAGGGCGAGCGCATCGACGTCTTCGGCATCGCCCTGTTCGCGCTGATCGCCGGATTTGTGGCCGTCTACTTCTCCTTCCCGGCCACCTGGATGCTGGGGGTGCTGGCCGTTCTGATCCTGATCTTCGCCGGCTACGTCTGGAAGGGCGCTAACCCCTTCCTGAGCCGCGGGTTCGTGACCAATGGCGCCTACATGGCTGTCCTGCTGGCCCTCTTCGTCTTCTACTTCTTCAACTTCGCCTGTGTGCCCATCTACAACGTGATCGGCGACCGCATCTACGGGATCTCCCTGAGCCAGGTCTCCCTCTGCTTGACCATCGTCTATATCGTGGCCACCCTGGTGGGCTGCCTGTCCGGAGTCATCATGAACGCCATGGGACGCCTGCCCATGCTGATCCTGTCCGCTCTGCTCATGATCGCCGGAGCTGCCGGCTCGGCCCTGATGCTCACCTCGGGCTTCTGGGTCCTGACCGCGCTGGCCTCGGTCTTCATCGCCGGCATCACCATGTCCTACACGCCCCTCTACGACTCCTTCTCGGCCACCCTGCCGGTAGACCAGAACGGACGCGGCATCGGCATCGGGGATCTGATGATGAACACCTCGGCCTCCATCGGCATGGCTGTCTACAGCGGACTCATGGCCAATCCCCAATT
>NZ_JBVPQK010000417.1:0-2235 GCF_058197115.1 Bifidobacterium sp. POST2/T3 (B1) | reverse complement strand
GTCAACGATCCAGCTCGTGATCTGGCCTGGATCTTCGCCAAGCTGGACGGGTCCCGTCGCAACGCCGTCATTGCAGCCTACGGCAGGATGATGGGGGCCCGGCTGGATGACCTGATCATGCTCCGAGCCAATCTTTGGCTGCAAATGGAGCAGGTGGGCGAGTTCATCACCGCTCTCGATCATGCAGACAACGAACGGATCATCCAATTCAAGGCCCAAGTTGAGCGCCTGGCTCAGCAGCTGGGCGATCATGAGCAGGACCAGCGCGCCCGTCGCCAGCAGCAGACGCCAAGTCCGTCACCGGCTGGCGCACCCTCAACCATCACTGTTGGCACTCTGTTGGGCGACGATAAGGCTGAAGACCCCTCTGCAACCAAGCCACAGGAGAATCCGACGCCAGAGCCAGCCTCCGCCTCGACAGAAACGTCGGATGAAAGCTCGGCCACCATCGCCATCAACAGGGTGGAAATGGCTGACCTGGCTCTGGCCCAGACCGTCATGGACCACTCCGATGCCAGGAATAAGCCCATCAAGCAGGCCCAGAGCACAGACCTTGGCACCGACGCCCAACCCGAGCCACCAGCTGTTGCTTCCGTCCCCCAGGAAGAGAAATCAGGCCTGAGCGATCACTTCCGCGGCATCGGCAATCCGGTCACCGGCGACGAGGATACAAATGGCGAAGCGAAACCGCAGGCTGCAATGAGCGTTCCGTCCGCAGACCCGTCCGTGAACAATCAGCCTTCGAATGCCACTGAAGCGGGAGAGGACGCTTCCCAACCGGATGATGCATCGTCAGCTCAGACCCTTCCAAGCAATCAGGCCGAGACCATCGTCATTCCCAAAAAGCCCCTGCCCGAACAGATTCCCACGCTCACTGCAGAGGGACAGACATCGGCATCGCCGCCGGAGACCGGCTCTGCCCAGGAGGAGCATCACGGGGACGCTTAGAGCGTAATCACCCGGGTCAGCGAATAATGAGACCGGAAGATCCGTGGACCGGCAGGTCTGGGCGACGGAGAAAAACCTTGGAGGTAGCAATGGATATCGAATTCGGCATCAAGAATGTGGCCCGCACGGTCAACTTCAGCACCAACGCCAAGGCGGACGAGGTGGCGGCCCACATCGCCCGGGCCCTGAACGAGGGCGGACCCATCGATCTGGTGGACGACAAGGGTCGGCACATCATCGTCCCCAAGGAGTCCTTGGGCTATGCGGTGGTTGGTTCCGACACCACCCATCCTGTGGGCTTCGGTGTCCTGGGAGGCTCCTCCGACTGAGGCCGTGATCGCCTGACGGGGGCGGCCGGATCCTTCTGGTCCGGCCGCCCCCGATCTGTATCCGCTAACCCTCCCAGGCCACCGGACAACTTCCCCTGGCCCTGTCCACGATTTGGGCCACCACCTGGCCACTGGTGCTGTTCTCCCCCATGCGATTGGGCTTGCCTTGACCGTGCCAGTCCGATCCTCCGGTCACCAGCAGCCCCCAGCGCTGGGCCAGGGCCAGTAGCCGTCGACGCTGCTCTGGCGGATTATCCCGATGCCAGACCTCCAGTCCGCCCAGCCCCTCCCTAGCCAGTGCAGCGATCTGCTGGTCGGAGAGCAGAATGGGATTGCGGCTGATGGCACCGGGATGGGCGATGACCAAGACACCGCCTGCATGGTTTACAGCTGCCAGCACCTGGTGGGTGGTCGGCGAAGGCGTAGGCAGGTAGTAAGGGCTGCTGGAGGAGCAAACCCCGGCGAAGGCCTGGCTCCGGTCGGCATATACACCGGCTTTGACCAGGGCATCGGCGATGTGCGGACGGCCCACCGTGGTCTTTGATCCCTCCTTGACCTGGGCCAGCACATCCTGCCACGTGATCGGATAATCCCGTGAAATCCGTTCGACCATAGTCCTGGTTCTGGTCAGCCTGGCTTCCCTGGTCTTGGCGAAGAGCCCGGCTATGACCGGATCCTCAGGATCGTAAAGATAGGCCAGCATGTGAACCGATACGCGGCCATCCTGCGCGGTGATTTCGGTGCCAGGCAGCAGGGGCATCCCCAAGTCGTGGGCCGCCTTACGAGCCTGATCCCAGCCCGCATTGGTGTCATGGTCGGTGATGGCCAGACCTTCCAGACCCAGCTGCTGCGCCTGCTCAACCATCCCCCTGGGCGTCACCGTGCCGTCGGAGAACACGGTGTGGCAGTGCAGATCCCAGCCGGAGGCCTTAGCAGTATCCTCATGCGTCATGCCTCC
>NZ_JBVPQK010000416.1:0-2235 GCF_058197115.1 Bifidobacterium sp. POST2/T3 (B1) | reverse complement strand
AAGATCATCCTGGATCTGGACACTGGCATCGACGACACGCTGGCTCTGTCCTACGTCCTGGGCTCCCCGGATGCCGAGCTGATCGGAATCACCGGCACCTATGGCAACGTGGTGCTCGACCAAGGCGTCGACAACGATCTGCGGCTGCTGGCCATGTACGGCAGGGAGGACATCCCGGTCTTCAAGGGGATCGATCACCCCAGCACGGCCGACTCATTCAGCGTTCCGCCGGACTCCGAGATCTTCCACGGGGCCAACGGCACCGGCAACATCGAAATCCCCGCACAGACCGACCGGCAGGCCAGCCAACAGAGCTCGGTGGACTTCATCATCGACGCGGTCCGCCGTTACCCCAAGGGCGAGCTGGTCGTGGTGCCCACCGGCGCCCTGACCACCATCGCCGCCGCCCTGGAAAAGGCCCCCGACATCGTCGACCGCATCAGCATCGTCATGATGGGCGGCACCCTGACCCAGCCGGGCAACGTGGGTCCATTCGCAGAGGCCAACATCAACCAGGATCCCGAGGCAGCCAACCGTGTCTTCGCCACCACCGCAGACATCACCATGGTCGGTCTGGACGTGACCACCCAGGCTCTGATGAGCCGCGAGGACACCGAGGCTTTGCGCGCCACAGGCACCAGCGCCGGCCGCTTCCTGGCAGACATGACCGATTACTACATCGACATCAGCGAAAAGGAGAGCGGAGTCTACCTGGGCGGCTGCAATTTGCACGATCCCCTGGCCGCCGCTGTAGCCATCGACCCCAGCCTGGTCACCACCTTCGCCACCAACCTGATGGTCGAGACCGAGGGACCGCAGCGGGCCCGTACCATCGGCGACCCCAGCAGGCTCCTGGACCCGGTCAAAAACACCAAGGTGGCCCTGTCGGTCGACACCGAGCGGTTCACCCGACGCTTCATGGACAGGCTCCTGACCCTGGTGCGCAAGACCGAGAGCGAACGATAGAAGGACGGCAGTCATGAGCGAATCCATCACCACAACGGCTACCGAAGCGACCGTGGAGGAAAACCGCCGCAGCACCAAGCGGGCTCTGCCCGCCCTGCTTACCATCTTCCTGCTGGGGACACTGATGATCCAGGCCTTCAACCTGGTCTTCCAGAACGTGGGCGACTCCCTGGGGATGTCCGCCAACGCCTCGCTGATCAGCACCCTGCCCGGCATCGTCCTGGGTGTGGTCTGCATGCTCTACGGCACCCTCTGCGACTACATCTCCCCCCGTAAGATGACCCTGTTCGGAGTGGGCGCCCTGATCATCGGCAGCCTCCTGGGCTTCTTCGGCGCATCGAACTTCTGGGCTGTCGTCCTGGCCCGCATGATCCAGACCGCGGGCGGTCAGGTGGCCGGCTCGGTCTTCCTGGTCATGGCCATGAAGTACCTGAGCGACAAGGAGCGTGCCTTCTACCTGGGCATCTTCAACGCCGTCTACTACGCCTCCTCCGCTGTGGGCATCTTCGCCGGCGGACTGATCACCTCCATCGACTGGCGCTACCTTTTCCTGGTACCCCTGGTCTCCGTCCTGCTGATTCCTCCGGTGCTCAAGTACACACCTGACACCGGCATCAAGGGTGAGCGCATCGATGTCTTCGGCATCGCGCTGTTCGCGCTTATCGCCGGATTCGTGGCCGTCTACTTCTCCTTCCCGGCCACCTGGATGTTGGGGGTGCTGGCCGTCCTGATCCTGATCTTCGCCGGCTATGTCTGGAAGGGCGCCAACCCCTTCTTGAGCCGCGGGTTCGTAACCAACGGCGCCTATATGGCTGTCCTGCTGGCCCTCTTCGTCTTCTACTTCTTCAACTTCGCCTGCGTGCCCATCTACAACGTGATCGGCGACCGCATCTACGGGATCTCCCTGAGCCAGGTCTCCCTCTGCCTGACCATCGTCTACATCGTGGCCACCCTAGTGGGCTGCCTGTCCGGAGCCATCATGAACGCCATGGGACGCCTGCCCATGCTGATCCTGTCCGCCCTGCTCATGATCGCTGGAGCTGCCGGTTCTGCCCTGATGCTCACCTCGGGCTTCTGGGTCCTGACCGCGCTGGCCTCGGTCTTCATTGCCGGCATCACCATGTCCTACACGCCCCTCTACGACTCCTTCTCGGCCACTTTGCCCGTGGACCAGAACGGCCGCGGCATCGGGATCGGGGATCTGATGATGAACACCTCGGCCTCCATCGGCATGGCTGTCTACAGCGGACTCATGGCCAATCCCCAATT
>NZ_JBVPQK010000415.1:0-2242 GCF_058197115.1 Bifidobacterium sp. POST2/T3 (B1) | reverse complement strand
ATGCATAAGCTATTTCGGCTTTCGGATAATAATACCACAGTCTCTACGGAAGTGGTAGCAGGCATCACCACCTTCTTTGCCATGGCCTACATCATTGTGGTGAATCCTTCGGTGCTTTCCACGGCGGGCATGCCCTGGGGTGCCGTCTTTCTCGCCACATTGATCGCTGCGATCATCGGCACCCTGATCATGGGACTGGTGGCCAACGTGCCCTACGGCGTGGCGCCAGGAGTCGGGCTGGATGCCTTCTTCACCTTCACCGTGGTCAAGGGGCTGGGCTTCACCTGGCAGCAGACCATGTGCATGGTCTTCCTGTGCGGCCTGATCAACATCCTGGTCACGGCCACCAAGCTGCGCAAGATGATCATCCAGGCCATTCCGCCCCTGCTTCAGCACGCCATCGGCGGCGGCATCGGCGTCTTCATCGCCTATGTGGGTCTGCTCAATGTGGGCATCATCAAGTTCACACCCGACAAGACCTCGGCAGCAGGTGCCAACCCTGGACTGACCACCTTCAACACACCAGGAGTCATCCTCTTCGTCATTGGCTTGTTGCTGACCGTCTTCCTCCTGATCTTCAAGTTCAAGGGTCATTTGGGCTTCATCAACAAAGGTGCCTTTGTCATCGCCATCATCGCGGTCACGCTGCTGGGCATTCCCATGGGGGTCACCAGCATGGCCAAGTCAGTCGATCTGGGCCAGGCCTGGTCACAGCTGCCGCAGACCTTTCTGGCCATTTTCAGTCCGGAGGGCTTTCCTGCTCTCTTCTCTGACCCGGCCAAGTTGCCAGTGGTTCTGGTGACCATCTTCGCCTTCTCCCTGTCGGACACCTTCGACACCATCGGTACCTTTGTGGGCACCGGCCGGCGCTCAGGCATCTTCTCCGCCGAAGACGAGCAGGCTCTGGAAACCGGTCGTGGTTTCAGCTCCAAGATGGACAAGGCCCTGTTCGCCGATGCCACCGCAACCTCCATCGGCGCCCTCTTCGGCACCTCCAACACCACTACCTATGTGGAGTCTGCAGCGGGCATTGCAGCTGGTGGCCGAACCGGACTGACCTCGGTGGTCATCGCCGCCTGCTTTGCGCTCAGTGCCGTCTTCGCCCCCTTGATTTCGGCTGTGCCATCGGCGGCCACCGCACCCGTCCTGGTCATTGTGGGTTGCATGATGATGAGCTCCTTCGCTGAGATCGAGTGGGGCGAGCTGTCTGAGGCCATTCCGGCCTTCTTCACGGCCATCTTCATGGGCTTCGCCTACTCCATCTCCTATGGCGTGGCTGCCGGTTTCATCACCTACTGCCTGACCATGGTCTGCAAGCGCAAGGGCAAGGAGGTCCACCCCATCATCTGGGCGGTCTCGGCCCTCTTCATCCTGGACTTCGTTCTCCAGGCCGTGCTCTAGAACAGAAATTCAGCCTATCATCTGTCCCGATTGTGTAGGTTGTGATCTTAGCGATCTGCAGACTGGGAAGGCTGATAGGGAAAGCTAGACATGAGACCACAGTGAAGCTCCGCCACGTGTGTAGTGGCGGAGCTTCACTTGTTCATGCTCTGATGAGAAGTGATTTTCCAAGAAGGTGTCCCTGAATCTGCTTCTGTGGGTCAGCTCTCGTTTCGATCGACCATCTTTGCTTAGTGTTTCAACGTGCTGTCGACTGGCCATCAGACCGGTGGCTGCATGTGGCGATTCCGACATGAAAGATCAAACGACGATGCTTAAGTGAATTATGAGTGCAATAGTCTCGTCGCTGGGTTCTAGAGCCTTATCATGCTTCCATGAGATGTCTACAGTCGTGAGGTCCATGAAGTCGTTGTCTTGCTAGTAGAGAGACAGCTGGTTCCAATGGGTCATCGGGCACCGTGGAAAGATGAAATGCTTCGTTTAATCGGGGAGAGACACTGGGTCAGGGGAGCAAACCGTCGATGCACCATACGCTGATCCTTGGTCCTTGTCGACCATCCTCTTGGTCTTAGATTCAGTAAATCTGGAGAAGATGATCAAAACGGCCTGATTATTCTGGATCATTATTGGTTCGTGTAAAAAATCCCCGGCAGACTGGTGGAAGTCTGCCGGGGATTCTTGGTTTAGGCCGTGTGAAAACGGATCAGTACCAGTTGGCCGCCTGGGATTGAGCCCAAGCACCACAGGGAGTCCCATAACGGCCCTGGATATAGCCCAGGCCCCAAACAATCTGGGTATGAGCATCAGTCTGCCAGTTGGGACCGGCCGAGGCCATCTTGCT
>NZ_JBVPQK010000414.1:0-2273 GCF_058197115.1 Bifidobacterium sp. POST2/T3 (B1) | reverse complement strand
AGGGGTCTGCCGTCAGCCTTGAGCAGGGCCTCTCCAATGGCTTCCGAGAAGGTGGGATGGGGGTGGATGAGCCCGGCCGCACGGTGCAGGGGAATCTGGTTGCCAACCAGCTGCTGGGCCTCGGCGATGTTCTCGGAGGCCTGGGGGGATACCATCTCCAGACCGACCACCATCTGCTTCTCCATGTCGGTGGCCGGGCAGGCGGTGATCAGACTGAGGGTGCCCTGCATGCCGCTCATGCGCATGCGCGAGTTGGACATCATGGGGTAGATGGTCTCCTTGACCTGGTTCAGCGATGGATTGTCCTCGGCTTCCTGACGGCTGAAGCCCACAGCTGCGGCCTGGGGGGAGGAGAAGACCACGCGGGGGATGGTGGCCTCGTTGACCGGCTCGGGGTCCAGGCCGGAGGCGGCATCGGCCAGGGTGATGCCCTGCTGGAAGGCCCTGTGGGCCAGATGGTGACCCGGGGTGATGTCGCCCAGGGCCCAGACCCGGTCACGGCTGGTGCGCCCCTGGGAGTCGGTCAGGACCTGGCCATGGTTGTCCAGATCGATGCCCAGCTCCTTCATGTGCTCGGGATCGGTATTGGGGTCCCTGCCGATGGCCACCAGGACCAGATCAGTCTCGATCGTTCCCGCCTGGTCCTTGTCGTCCGTTGGCTGGTAGTCGACCTGAATGCCTCCATCAGCGGGTAGACGGTGTCCGCCCGAACAGCGGGCATGGGTAATGATTTGAATTCCCTGACGCTCCAACTCCCGGGTCAGAATCTGACCGGTCCGCCGACCCCAGTGGGAGAGCACCCGGTCCCGTCTGACCATCAGGGTCACCTGGCAACCGGCTTGATTCCAAATGGTGGCGAATTCCAGGGCCACAGCCCCTGATCCGATAATCAGGGCCCGGTGGGGGAAAGGCTTGAGGGTCAGGGCCCGGTCGGTGTCGATGACCAGATCATCGAAAGGGAGTTCTTCCAGGGCCCTGGCATGAGAACCGGTGGCCAGGATGGTGTCGCAGGTTGTCAGGCGGGTTCGATTGCCATCATCGTCGGTCACCTCTACCAGGCCGTCGCCGACGATGGTGCCGTGGCCGTGCACCACGGTGATGCCGCGTTGCTTCAGCAGGCTCGACAGGCCGCCGGTCATGGCGTCCACCATTCGGTCCTGATAATCCTGGAGCTTCTGGTAGTCGATGTCGGCCGACTCGATATTGATGCCCATGGCGGCCCCGAGGTCGGCCTGTTCGAGAACCTGGGTGGCGGTCAGCAGGGCCTTGGTGGGGATGCATCCGCGGTTCAGGCAGACGCCGCCGACCACAGGGTCCTGCTCGACCAGGGCTACACGTCCGCCCAGCTCTGCCGTGCGCAGGGCCGTGGCGTAGCCGCCCGGACCGGATCCGATGATGATGGTGTCGTACTGGCGGCTGTCGGCATCCCAGGGGTCAAGAGACTCTGTGCCGAGTTGGTTGATCGATTGCTGCATAGCAATCCATGCTAGCCGTGGAGGCTGGGAGAATGAAGACCATCAGCAGAATGTGGAGTGAATACGAAGAACGCCCGGAACCTCAAGTGGAACCGGGCGGCGCGGCTAATCGATGGGTCGGTAAGTCAGGACAACCGGCTGTCACTTGGGCCAGTGCCCACGCTTGCTCTGGCTGGGCTTGGGGACCCGCCAGCGCCGGACCATCATGGCTCGTTGCCAGGCATAGGAGGCCGAGCGGGAACCCTTGGCCACCGAGCGCTCGCCGAACTTGTCGATCAGCAGCCGCTTGAGCTTGCGCCACATCAGCCAGGTGTCGATCAGGGCCACGATCAGGTAGCCATATAGAAGGACGGTCACCACCATGGTGAAAGTGGCGTAATGCTGAGGACCCACGAACATACCCATCAGGGTGGCCACGAACATGAGGATGATGGCCGGGAAGATCCATTCCAGCAGATTGAAGCGGGCATCCACATAGTCGCGGATGTAGATTCTCCAGGGAAGGCGCTCCGACTTGGGCATGTGGTCGATGTCGCCGGTCCTCATGGCCTCGTACTGGGCATCCTCACGGGCTCGAATCCGGGCCTTGGCGGCCTTGCGCGAGGCCTTGCGGTCCTTGGGGACCAGAGGGCGCAGGTTCCGGGCCTCGGCCTGCTTGCGCTTAGGGGTGGGGCGTCCCTTGCCTCGTACCTCTTCAGTGGAGGCCCTCTGGTCCGCCTCCGCCTCTTTGTCCCGTCGATCCTTGCGTGAGAAGGGGTTCCATGTCATGCGAACAGGTTACGGTGACGCCTAGACTCG
>NZ_JBVPQK010000413.1:0-2283 GCF_058197115.1 Bifidobacterium sp. POST2/T3 (B1) | reverse complement strand
AGGCTGCGACCAGATGGCTGACGGGCAGCCTGGCCGATGCCCAGTGGACCGATCTGCCGATACTGGCAACAACAACCCTGTTCGGCGCCATGCTCCTGTTGGCACTCGACAGGAATGTCAGCACCCTGCAACTAGGGCAGGAGATGGCCGCAGGACTGGGCGTCAGGGTAAGTCGTGTTCAGTTTCAGGTAATTATCGTAGGCGTGCTGCTCCTGTCCGTCGCGACGGCAACCACCGGTCCCATCTCCTTCGTTTCGTTCCTCTCCGGCCCCATCGCCACGGTCCTGATCGGCCGGGGAGCATCAGCCCTTATCCAGTCAGGCCTGGTAGGGGGTTGCCTGGTTCTGGGGTCGGACATCGTCGCCCAACATCTGCCCACGACCCAGGTGCCGGTCGGCATCATCACCAGCATTGTGGGCGGACCCGTCCTCATCCTAATCATGGTCCTCATGACCCGCAGACAGGAGCTCTGAACATCATGACATCACCCCCGTCAGTCGACTCCTGGAGCAGCGCACACAGGCTGTCCGCCTCGCACCTGCGCCTCACCTATGGCGGGCATACGGTCATTGAGGACCTGAGTCTTGATATACCTCCACACACGATGGGATCCATCATCGGACCCAACGGGTGCGGGAAGTCGACCTTTCTCAAGGCCATGGCCAGGATTCTGAAACCGGCGTCGGGGGCCGTCATGCTGGACGGAGAATCCATCACCAGCATGCCCACCCGCAAGGTGGCGACGATTCTGGGGCTGCTGCCGCAGAACCCCTCAGCCCCCGCTGGCATTACTATTGCCGACCTGGTTGCCCGCGGCCGATACCCCCACCACCACTTCGTCGAGAGGTGGACGACGAAGGACGAAAAGGCGGTGGAACGAGCCCTCGCCCTGACCGGACTGATCGACATGGCGGGGTGCCCAATCGACCGCCTGTCCGGAGGCCAGCGCCAACGCGCCTGGATCGCCCTGACCCTTGCCCAGCAGACCGACATACTCCTGCTTGACGAGCCGACCACTTACCTGGACATCGCCTACCAGATTGAGGTGCTCGACCTGCTGAGCACCCTGAACAGACAGGAGGGCGTCACGGTGGTCATGGTCCTTCACGACCTGAACATGGCCGCCAGATACTCGGATTGGATCTTGGCCATCAAGGATGGCCGAATGGCCGCCCTGGGCGCTCCCGACGAGGTCATGACCGAGAACCTGATCAGAGAGGTATTCGACATCGCATCCACCGTGGTGACCGATGGGTCCACCGGCGCCCCCTTGATGACCCCGGCACCCCTCCATAGTCTTCAAGCCCACTCTGGCGGGGCTTGTGATGTACACGTACACTGGGATGACTCGGCAGGACGACACCAGATAGTCCAATGATGTAAAACCTCTCGCCCTGCTCCCCACATCGCTTACCCCGACGTCCCTAACCGCAAAGTCTCAAGCCACAAAGCCTCAAACCGCTACAACCTGAACGATGACAACCCAAAACCAAAGTCCACCCATAGACCTGAACCGAAAGAGAGCCAGACATGGAACGCCAAGCCAACAATCATCCTGTACCCTTGATTCCCTTCCGCGTCTCAGTAACCAGAGCGGAAACGCTCTCGCCCCACTTCAAACGGATCGTCTTCCAGGGAGCTGATCTGAAGATTTTTGCAGACGCTGGCTACGATGAGCGAATCAAAATCCTCCTGCCTCTCCCCGACGGATCCGTGCCACCCCCTTCCTTCTTTGAGGCGACCCCTGAGGATCCGCTTGCATGGTACCAACAGTGGAAAGCCCTGCCCGCAGAGAGCCGCAATCCTCTGCGCACCTATACGGTTCGCAAGGTCAGGCCCGAGAGCGAGCAAATAGATGTGGACTTCGTCATCCACGATCATGCCGGACCTGCTGGAGCCTTTGCAGAGGCTGCAAAACCTGGCGACCAGGCCATCATCATCGGCCCCAATGCGCAGGTCGGAGGACCGGTCGCAGGGATGGACTTTCACCCGGGTCAGTCCAGACATCTTCTCCTGGTGGGCGATGAGACAGCAGTACCAGCCATCGCCGCCATAATGGACAGTCTGATCCGCGACCACTGGCAGGGCGACGGGGTGGCATTGATTGAAGTACCTATCGAAGAGGATCGTCTTCCACTGCCCGAACTCGAAGGAATCCGCGTCATCTGGACGACCTGCGACGAATCCGGACATGGGCACGCCCTCGTCGAAGCCATGCGTAACCTGTTGGAGGACCTGCCGATCCATTCGCCTACGGCCGCAGCCGCTGAATCTTCCAAGGAA
>NZ_JBVPQK010000412.1:0-2283 GCF_058197115.1 Bifidobacterium sp. POST2/T3 (B1) | reverse complement strand
TTCCTTGGAAGATTCAGCGGCTGCGGCCGTAGGCGAATGGATCGGCAGGTCCTCCAACAGGTTACGCATGGCTTCGATGAGGGCGCGCCCATGTCCGGATTCGTCGCAGGTCGTCCAGATGACGCGGATTCCTTCGAGTTCGGGCAGCGGAAGACGATCCTCTTCGGCCGGGACTTCAATCAATGCCACCCCGTCGCCCTGCCAGTGGTCGCGGATTAGGCTGTCCATTATGGCGGCGATGGCTGGTACCGCTGTCTCATCGCCCACCAGGAGAAGATGTCTGGACTGACCCGGGTGAAAGTCCATCCCAGCGACCGGTCCTCCGGCCTGCGCATTAGGACCGATGATGATGGCCTGGTCGCCAGGTTTTGCAGCCTCTGCAAAGGCTCCAGCAGGTCCGGCATGATCGTGGATGACGAAGTCCACATCTATTTGCTCGCTCTCGGGCCTGACCTTGCGAACCGTATAGGTGCGCATGGGATTGCGACTCTCTGCGGGCAGGGTCCTCCACTTTTGATACCAGGCGAGCGGATCCTCAGGGGTCGCCTCAAAGAAGGAAGGGGGCGGCACGGATCCATCGGGAAGGGGCAAAAGGATTTTGATTCGCTCATCGTACCCGGCGTCTGCAAAAATCTTCAGATCCGGTCCCTGGAAGACGATTCGCTTGAAGTGGGGCGAGAGCGTTTCTGCTCTGGCTACGGAGACACGGAAGGGGATCAAGGGTACAGGATGATTGTCGGCTTGGCGTTCCACGGCTGGCTCTCTTTCGGTTGAGGTTTATGGGTCGATCTTGGTGTCGGGTTGTCGTCGTTCAGGTTGTGGCAGTTTGTGACTTTGTGGCTTGAGACCTCGCGGTTCAGGACGTCGGGGTAAGCGATGTGGGGAGCAGGACGAGTGGTTTTACATCATTGGGTTGTTTGGTGTCATCCTGCCGAGTCATCCCAGTGTACGTGTACATTGCAAGCCCCGCCAGAGTGTGCTTCGAGACTATGGAGGGGTGTCGGGGTCATCAAGGGGGCACCGGTGGACCCATCGGTCACCACAGTGGAAGCGATGTCGAATACCTCGCTGACCAGGTTCTTCGTCATGACCTCATCGGGAGCGCCCAGGGCGGCCATCCGGCCATCTTTGATGGCCAGGATCCAATCCGAGTATCTGGCGGCCATGTTCAGGTCGTGGAGAACCATGACCACCGTGACGCCTTCCTGCCTGTTCAGGGTGCTCAGCAGGTCAAGCACCTCAAGCTGGTAGGCGATGTCCAGGTAGGTGGTCGGCTCGTCAAGAAGGAGTATGTCGGTCTGCTGGGCCAGGGTCAGGGCAATCCAGGCGCGCTGGCGTTGGCCTCCGGACAGGCGGTCGATTGGGCACCCCGCCATATCGGCCAGTCCGGTCAGGGCGAGGGCTCGTTCCACTGCCTTTTCATCCTTGGTGGTCCACCGTTCGACGAAGTGGTGGTGGGGATATCGGCCGCGAGCAACTAGGTCGGCGATGGTGATGCCGGCGGGGGCTGACGGGTTCTGCGGTAGCAGCCCCAGAATCGTCGCCACCTTGCGGGTGGGCATGCTGGTGATGGGTTCTCCGTCCAGCGTGACGGCCCCCGACGCCGGTTTCAGAATCCTAGCCATGGCCTTGAGAAAGGTCGACTTCCCGCACCCGTTGGGTCCGATGATGGATCCCATCGTGTGTGGAGGTATATCAAGACTCAGGTCCTCGATGACCGTACGTCCGCCATAGGTGAGGCGAAGGTGCGAGGCGGCCAGCCGATGCTCGCTGCTCCAGGAGTTGTGTGCCGGGGGTGACGTCATGATGTTCAGAGCTCCTGTCTGCGGGTCATGAGGACCATGATCGCGATGAGGACGGGTCCGCCCACAATGCTGGTGATGATGCCGACCGGCACCTGGGCCGAGGGCAGATGTTGGGCGACGATGTCCGAACCCAGAACCAGGCAACCTCCTACCAGGCCTGACTGGATAAGGGCTGATGCTCCCCGGCCGACCAGGACCGTGGCGATGGGGCCGGAGAGGAACGAAACGAAGGAGATGGGACCGGTAGTCGCTGTTGCGACGGACAGGAGCAGCACGCCTACGATAATCACCTGAAACTGAACACGGCTTACCCTGACGCCCAGTCCTGCGGCCATCTCCGGTCCCAGCTGTAGGGTGCTGATATTCCTGTCGAGTGCCAACAAGAGCGTGGCGCCGAGCAAGGTTGTTGTTGCCAGTATCGGCAGATCGGTCCACTGGGCATCGGCCAGGCTGCCCGTCAGCCATCTGGTCGCAGCCT
>NZ_JBVPQK010000411.1:0-2299 GCF_058197115.1 Bifidobacterium sp. POST2/T3 (B1) | reverse complement strand
TCCGGTCGGATATCGGACTATTGTCTGCGCTACGAGCAGTATATGTCGCGGTCGTCCCGGCAGGAAGACCGTGTGTGACTCAGCGGATCGGACAGATCCACAACTCTGGTCCCAGGCTCTCCCTCTGGCCCCTGATCCTCCAGAATGACACGACTCCAAGAGACGGCCCTGACCGCATCAGGGCAGCGGTGGAGCAACTGGGAACGGCACCAAGCCCGGGTCTGTTCCGGCCCCTGATCCATGGCCCTGGCGATCTGGTCGGGATCCGCCAGTCTCAGGATGGATCCTCTGAGTCGCCAAGGCAGATCACGGCCAGGATCCACCCGTGCCCAAGCCAAATCCAGGGCCGCCAGACGGGGATCCGACCAGTCCGGCATGGCACGGCGGCGGCGCAGGCGCTCCAAAAGCTGCCATTTGAGCAGCCATTCCAGTCTTCCTGCCTGATTGTGCATGGTCAGACGGGCCTCGTCGTCGCCCGAACGCACCACAACCAGATCCTTGAGCACCTGGTCCCAAAGGTTCAAAACCCGATTGTCGGCACAACCTGGCCGGTCGGCATCCCGTCTGGTCTGGCGGGCCGCATCCAGCAGTGCCTTTTGGATGGTCAGCGCATCGGCGCATCCTCCGTTCGCCAGCGCAAGCGGCTTGTCCAAAGTGACATCACGGGAAACCGTGTGCAGTGCAGACACCGGATCATCCAGGGTCCAGCGATCCAACAGCTCATCGATCTGACGGGTCGAATCGCCTTCGGATTCCAAGAGTCCCAGCAACAGATCGGTGGTCCCCAGCTTGAGAACCAGGGGCGCATCCAGCCGGTTGGCATCGCCCACAATCACATGGAGACGGCGACTGTCCGGCCCTGCATGCGACTCGTCCCTGGTATTGATGATTGGCCGCCCGAAGGTGGTCTGCAGTCCAATGCGGCTGGTCAGATAGTCGGCGCGCTGGCTGAGCTGGAAGCCGGCCTCCTCGCTCCTGGGTCCCAGGCCCACTCTGCCCGAACCGGTGTAGATCTGCCGGGTGACGAAATGAATGGTCATCAGGGCCGCCACTCTGGCGAAGGGCACCGCCCTGTCCATCAAATAGTTCTCATGGGATCCCCAGGCGGCACCTTTGCCGTCCACATTGTTCTTATAGATGGCCAAGCCTCCAGCCTTTTCTGCGGCCTGGGCCATCATCCGGTCACCCGCGCGGTCCTGAACCAGCGCATCGAAGGCATTCACTGTTTCGGCCGAGGCATACTCGGGATGGGCATGATCCACGTAAATCCGTGCACCGTTGGGAGCTGCCACATCGATCAGCCGGGCACCGGGCGCATCGGTGAGCATGCTCGAAGCGGCAGCGGAACGCGGCAGCCGACCTCCCCTGGCATCATTGACCGGATCCTCACCCCCGTAGTCCCAGCGGATGTGGGCCAGGTCCGGCTGGGCTGCGGCCCTTACCAGACGCAGGGCAAGAGCACGTGGATCAGCGCCGGGATCCTGGGGGTCGGCAATGGCGTACTCAGTCTCGGTGCCCATAACCCGCCCGGCATTCATGACCGCTCCCCTGGCCCGTCGACAGGACGAACCTCCTGGACCTGCCCTGGGCGCAGTCCGGCCAGATTGGCCCACCGGTCCGGGTCCTGGCCGCGAAGCTCCTCCAGAGTGTCCTCATACTGCCCACGGACCGCCCTCAAGCAGAGCCCACAGTCAAGACCCACCTGGCAATGCTGCTCGATGGAGGCCTTGACCGCCATGGTCTTGACCCGGTCAACCAGATTATGCAGCATGGCGCCGGAGACCACAGACTCCAGGTAGAGGGGGTGCCAACGGCCCGTGGCATCCATGATCTTGCCCAGCAGGTGGTCACCATCCCGGGCGAAGAGTCCGTCGACCAGCACCTGGATCAGCTCCTCCGGCCTGGCACCATCGTCCATTGGCATGTCGGATCCCAGATACTTGCCCAGAATGGCGGCCGACCTGGTCCTGTCGGGACGATCGATGCGGATCTTGACATCCAACCGTCCTGGGCGCAGAACCGCTGGGTCGATCATGTCGATACGGTTGGAGGCACCGATGACCATGACCTGGTCCAGGGACTCGACACCATCCAGCTCGGTCAGGAACTGGGGGACGATGGTGGTCTCCACATCCGATGAGATGCCTGACCCCCGAGTGCGCAACAGGGCATCCATCTCGTCGATAAAGACCACCACTGGTCCACCCTGGCCTGCCAGGCTGCGGGCCCGGGCGAAGAGACGGCGGATCAGCCGTTCGGACTCGCCCACGAACTTGTTGAGCACCTCGGGGCCCTTGAC
>NZ_JBVPQK010000410.1:0-2299 GCF_058197115.1 Bifidobacterium sp. POST2/T3 (B1) | reverse complement strand
TCCGGTCGGATATCGGACTATTGTCTGCGCTACGAGCAGTATATGTCGCGGTCGTCCCGGCAGGAAGACCGTGTGTGGCTCAGAGGATCGGATAGATCCACAACCCTGGTCCTAGGCTCTCCCTCCGGTCCCTGCTCCTCAAGAATGACACGACTCCAGGAGACGCCCCTGACCGCCTCAGGGCAGCGGTGGAGCAACTGGGAACGGCACCAGGCGCGTGTCTGCTCCGGCCCCTGGTCCATGGCCTTGGTGATCTGGTCGGGATCTGCCAGTCTCAAGATGGATCCTCTGAGTCGCCAGGGCAGATCACGACCGGGATCCACCCGTGCCCAGGCCAAATCCAGGGCCGCCAGACGGGGATCCGACCAGTCCGGTATGGCCCGGCGGCGGCGCAGGCGCTCCAAAAGCTGCCATTTGAGCAACCATTCCAATCTTCCTGCCTGATCGGTCATCGCAAGACGGGCCTCGTTGTCGCCCGAACGCACCACAGCCAGATCCTCGAGCACCTGGCCCCAAAGGTTCAAAACCCGGTCATCGGCACAACCTGGCTGGTCGGCATCCCGTCTGACCTGGCGGGCCGCATCCAGGAGTGCCTTTTGGATGGCCAGCGCATCGGCGCATCCTCCGTTTGCCAGAGCAAGCGGCTTGGCCAAAGTGACATCACGGGAAACCGTGTGCAGTGCAGACACCGGATCATCCAGGGTCCAGCAATCCAACAGCTCATCGATTTGACGGGTCGAATCGCCCTCGGATTCCAAGAGTCCCAGTAGCAGATCGGTTGTCCCCAGCTTGAGAACCAGGGGGACATCCAACCGGTTGGCATCGCCCACAATCACATGGAGACGGCGACTGTCCGGCCCTGCATGTGACTCGTCCCTGGTATTGATGATTGGCCGCCCGAAGGTGGTCTGCAGTCCAATGCGGCTGGTCAGATAGTCGGCGCGCTGGCTGAGCTGGAAGCCGGCCTCCTCGCTCCTGGGTCCCAGGCCCACTCTGCCCGAACCGGTATAAATCTGCCGGGTGACGAAATGAATGGTCATTAGGGCTGCTACTCTGGCAAAGGGCACCGCCCTGTCCATCAAATAGTTCTCATGGGATCCCCAGGCAGCACCCTTGCCGTCCACGTTGTTCTTGTAGAGCGCCAGGCCCCCGGCCCTGTCGGCAGCCCGAGCCATCATCCAATCACCCGCGCGGTCCTGGACCAGCGCATCGAAGGCATTCACTGTTTCGGCCGAAGCATACTCGGGATGGGCATGATCCACGTAAATGCGAGCGCCATTGGGAGCTACCACATCGATCAGCCGTGCACCGGGCGCATCCGTGAGCATGCTCGGAGCGGCAGCGGAACGCGGCAACCGACCTCCCCTGGCATCATTGACCGGATCCTCACCCCCGTAGTCCCAGCGAATGTGGGCCAGGTCCGGATGGGCGGCGGCCCTTACCAGACGCAGGGCCAGAGCACGTGGATCAGCGCCAGGATCCTGGGGGTCGGCAATGGCGTACTCCGTCTCGGTACCCATAACCCGCCCGGCACTCATGACCGCTCCCCTGGCCCATCGACGGGACGAACCTCTTGGACCTGCCCTGGGCGCAGTCCGGCCAGATCGGCCCAACGGTCCGGGTCCTGGCCGCGAAGCTCTTCCATGGTGTCCTCATACTGCCCATGGACCGCCCTCAAGCAGAGCCCAGGGTCAAGACCCACCTGTCGACCCTGTTCGATGGAGGCCTTGACCGCCATGGTCTTGACCCGGTCGACCAGGTTATGCAGCATGGCGCCGGAGACCACGGACTCCTGGTAGAGGGGCTGCCATCGGCCCGTGGCATCCATGATATTGCCCAGCAGATGGTCATCATCCCTGGCGAAGAGCCCGTCGACCAGCACCTGGATCAGCTCCTCCGGCCCGGCATCATCCTCCATGGGCATGTCTGAGCCCAGATACTTACCCAGGATGGCGGCTGACCTGGTTCTGTCGGGCCGATCGATGCGGATCTTGACATCCAACCGTCCCGGGCGCAGAACCGCCGGGTCGATCATGTCGATGCGGTTGGAGGCGCCGATGACCATGACCTGGTCCAAGGACTCGACACCGTCCAGCTCGGTCAGGAACTGGGGGACGATGGTGGTCTCCACATCCGATGAGATGCCTGACCCCCGAGTGCGTAACAGAGCATCCATTTCGTCGATGAAGACCACCACTGGTCCACCCTGGCCTGCCAGGCTACGGGCCCGGGCGAAGAGACGGCGGATCAGCCGTTCGGACTCGCCCACGAACTTGTTGAGCACCTCGGGGCCCTTGAC
>NZ_JBVPQK010000409.1:0-2309 GCF_058197115.1 Bifidobacterium sp. POST2/T3 (B1) | reverse complement strand
GTTGACGTGCCTCAGGATGAGTTTCAGAACGGAACCCAAACTGGGAATGGAACCCAGACTGTTCCTGTCGCGAGATCGGGACCACGAAAGCTGGCAGCTACCGGTGTATCCATGGTAGCCCCTGGCATTCTGCTCTTGATTCTGGCCGTGATGGGCCTCTACTTGGCAATCGTTGCGCGCTCCTGGAACCGGGATAAGCACTAGGTATTCTCTCATAGTCATGCCGGTATGATGTCGTCACGAGATATCAACGGCGTCTGTGAGAGTGTATAAAGGACCGGCGGCATCATACAGGTGCCGCCGGTCTTTGTATGCCAAAAGCTATTTATAGTTATTAACTGGACTATTTGAGATGCAGCACGAGGAAGGCTATAAATGGACCAGAATACTGACTCGGCTACTATGAGCTCAGCTCATGTCATCGGCAACGGTGATGTTGCAAATGCGTCCATTCCTGAAGGGCAAGCGGATATGCCGCCTACCTATGCTCCTAGTTCTGATCTGCCGCCATCCTTTCCCCCATTGGCAGCACCTAAGGACCGCGGTACTTCAGACTTGCATGGTTCAAGTGCAATAGCAGATCCAGTGTCAGTTTCGGGCCAAGCCAAGTCATTGGCCCCGATAATCGTCGTTTCAGGAAATTATCCCAAAGAAATAGATAAGCAAGGCAATGCTGGTCAGATTACCGTGACAGCATCCAAACAGACAAAGAAGGGTCGAAAGACAACCAAGTCCGGTCGAGGATTCGGGCTCCTGGAGACTCTGGCTTTTCTGATTGGTCTGGCTATCTTCCTCTATCCGCTGTTGGCCGCATATGTGAACTATTACCAGGATTCCTCGGCAATGGACAACTACGATCAGATTGTGGAAGCTCTTTCGCCGGCACAGCGCAGAGCCATGTGGCGCGATGCCAAGAAATATGACGAGGAATTGGGCAAGCCTACACTGAGAGACCCCTTCAAGTACAAGGAAGTCAAGGAGCCACTGGGTCGCTACTACAAAACCCTCAATGTAGATGGCAAGGGCATGATGGCATATGTGGAGATTCCCAAGATCAACCTTAAGCTGCCTGTGCGGCACGGTACCAGCGACGCGGTTCTCAAGGACGGCACCGGGCACATTGCCACGACTCACGTGCCGACTGACAACCGAACCATCCACTCCGTCATCACAGGGCACACCGGCGAAGTCGGCTACATGCTTTTCGATAACCTGACCCAGTTGCGCAAGGGAGACGTCTTCCAGATACGAGTACTCAAACGGCATATGAGCTATAAGGTAGACCAGATTAAGATCATTTTGCCTACTGACGTCAGCGCACTGCAGCCAGTCCAGAATTCCAACTATGTGACCCTGCTGACCTGCTATCCCTATGGCGTCAACTCTCACCGTTTGATTGTGCGCGGGCACTATATCGGCGATGACGTGCCCCCTACCCAACCTGAGGGGGCGCCCATTTACATGGTCTGGGTCCTCCTGGCCCTGTTTTTTGCCTGCCTTGTGGGCTGGTACCTGCTCTCACGTCGCCGGCGCAACTGTCGTCACGACCTGGAGCAGATGGAACATCTGGAATCTCAGGCGACAGGACCCGGGACCATGGGAGAGCCGCTGGCCACGATCATGGTCAGCCATGGGCAGGAGACCCGATCAGAAGCCAACCGCCGTCGTCGATTGATCAAAACACGGCGAATCTGCAGCGCTCTCATGTGGCTGTTGGCTGTACTCGGCTTGTTCTTCGCCTGGGGTTCGGTCGGAATGATGATGAGAATCGGCTTCCTGCCCGTATTCGACCTTGGCTACCACTGGTTCGATACCCACCTCATCTACTTCTTCGGCATTACCAAATTCTAGGCCTGTGCATGTGTGGACACGTTTGACCACGTGGGCCTGTTCTACTGTAATTGGGCTTTTGCCCGGCTCTAGAATGGAGCGAGCATGGCCCGGCAGACTGCTGGGCCGCGTCTGGAAAGGTGTGGACCGTGACAGCAGTTCCTGACATTCTATTGTCTGATGGCAATCGCATTCCGCAGGTAGGCCTGGGCGTGCTCAGGATCGACGATGATCAAACCGCTGGAGTAGTGCAATCTGCTTTGGAGCTGGGTTATCGTCACATCGATACGGCAGCGGGCTACCGCAACGAGGGCGGTGTGGGCCGTGGCCTCAAGGCCTTCGGTTGTCAGAGTGGTCCTGAGCGTGCCAACCTGTGGCTGACCACCAAGCTGCGTGACTCCAAACAGGGCTATGACAGCGCTCTGCGGGCCTTCGACCGCCAGCTGGCCCTGCTGGGCACTGACTAT
The DNA here is from genome assembly GCF_058197115.1 of Bifidobacterium sp. POST2/T3 (B1). NCBI lineage: Bacteria > Bacillati > Actinomycetota > Actinomycetes > Bifidobacteriales > Bifidobacteriaceae > Bifidobacterium > Bifidobacterium sp. POST2/T3 (B1). The sequence goes on along the minus strand of NZ_JBVPQK010000409.1, from coordinate 12 downwards.
GTCGATATGTAC
>NZ_JBVPQK010000408.1:0-2310 GCF_058197115.1 Bifidobacterium sp. POST2/T3 (B1) | reverse complement strand
GTTGACGTGCCTCAGGATGAGTTTCAGAACGGAACCCAAACTGGGAATGGAACCCAGACTGTTCCTGTCGCGAGATCAGGACCACGAAAGCTGGCAGCTACCGGTGTATCCATGGTAGCCCCTGGCATTCTGCTCTTGATTCTGGCCGTGATAGGCCTCTACTTGGCAATCGTTGCGCGCTCCTGGAACCGGGCTAAGCGCTAGGTATTCTCTCATAGTCATGCCGGTATGATGTCGTCATGAGATATCAGCGGCGTCTGTGAGGGTGTATAAAGGACCGGCGGCATCATACAGGTGCCGCCGGTCCTTGTATGCCAAAAGCTATTTATAGTTATTAACTGGACTATTTGAAATGCAGCACGAGGAAGGCTATAAATGGACCAGAATACTGACTCGGCTACTATGAGCCCAGCTCATGTCACCGGCAACGGTGATGTTGCAAATGCGTCCATTCCTGCAGGGCAAGCGGATATGCCGCCTACCTATGCTCCTAGTTCTGATCTGCCGCCATCCTATCCACCATTGGCAGCACCTAAGGACCGCGGTACTTCAGACTTGCACGGTTCAAGTGCAATAGCAGATCCGGTGTCAGTTTCCGGCCAAGCCAAGTCATTGGCCCCGATAATCGTCGTTTCAGGAAATTATCCCAAAGAAATAGATAAGCAAGGCAACGCTGGTCAGATTACCGTGACAGCATCCAAACAGACAAAGAAGGGTCGAAAGACAGCCAAGTCCGGTCGAGGATTCGGGCTCCTGGAGACTCTGGCCTTTCTGATTGGTCTGGGTATCTTCCTCTATCCGCTGTTGGCCGCCTATGTGAACTATTACCAGGATTCCTCGGCAATGGACAACTACGATCAGATTGTGGAAGCTCTTTCGCCGGCACAGCGCAGAGCCATGTGGCGCGATGCCAAGAAGTATGACGAGGAATTGGGCAAGCCTACACTGAGGGACCCCTTCAAGTACAAGGAAGTCAAGGAACCACTGGGTCGCTACTACAAAACCCTCAATGTAGATGGGAAGGGCATGATGGCCTATGTGGAGATTCCCAAGATCAACCTTAAGCTGCCTGTGCGGCACGGTACCAGCGACGCGGTGCTCAAGGACGGCACAGGGCACATTGCCACGACCCACGTGCCGACTGACAACCGAACCATCCACTCCGTCATCACCGGGCACACTGGCGAAGTCGGCTACATGCTTTTTGATAACCTGACCCAGTTGCGCAAGGGAGACGTCTTCCAGGTGCGTGTGCTCAAACGGCATATGAGCTATAAGGTAGACCAGATTAAGATCATTTTGCCTACCGATGTCAGCGCACTGCAGCCAGTCCAGAATTCCAACTATGTGACCCTGCTGACCTGCTACCCCTATGGCGTCAACTCTCACCGCCTGATTGTCCGCGGGCACTATATCGGCGATGACGTGCCTCCTACCCAACCTGAGGGAGCGCCCATTTACATGGTCTGGGTCCTCCTGGCCCTGTTTTTTGCCTGCCTTGTGGGCTGGTACCTGCTCTCACGTCGCCGGCGCAACTGCCGTCACGATCTGGAGCAGATGGAACATCTGGAATCTCGGGCGATAGGACCCGGGACCATGGGGGAGCCGCTGGCCACGATCATGGTCAGCCATGGGCAGGAGACCCGTTCAGAAATCAACCGCCGTCGTCGATTGATCAAAACACGGCGAATCTGCAGCGCACTCATGTGGCTGTTGGCTGTACTCGGCCTATTCTTCGCCTGGGGTTCGGTCGGGATGATGATGAGAATCGGCTTCCTGCCCGTATTCGACCTTGGCTACCACTGGTTCGACACCCACTTGATCTACTTCTTTGGTATCACCAAATTCTAGGCATGTGCATGTGTAGACAGGTTTGACCACGTAAGTCTGTTCTGTTGTAACCGGGCTTTTGACTGGCTCTAGAATGAAGCGAGCATGGCCTGGCAGATTGCTGGGCTGAATCCAGGGAGGGTGTGGACCATGACAGCAGTTCCAGACATTCTATTGTCTGACGGCAATCGCATTCCGCAGGTAGGGCTGGGCGTACTCAGGATCGACGATGATCAAACCGCTGGAGTAGTGCAATCTGCCTTGGAACTGGGGTATCGTCACATCGATACGGCAGCGGGCTACCGCAACGAAGGAGGCGTGGGCCGTGGCCTCAAGGCGTTCGGTTGCCAGAGTGGTCCTGAGCGTGCCAATCTGTGGCTGACCACCAAGTTGCGTGACTCCGAACAGGGCTATGACAGCGCTCTGCGGGCCTTCGACCGCCAGCTGGCCCTGCTGGGCACTGACTATGTCGATATGTAC
>NZ_JBVPQK010000407.1:0-2313 GCF_058197115.1 Bifidobacterium sp. POST2/T3 (B1) | reverse complement strand
AACACCACACTCTGACCAACACACAACCAAACCCACACACAGAACCTAAAACAACGCGTTTAGTTCCTATAGGCCCAGTACTGGGAACATAGAACTCAGCGAATACAAGAATGCCCCGGAGATAGCTCCGGGGCATCAACCAGGCGGACAGGGCGGGATTCGAACCCGCGGTGGCTTGCGCCACAACGGTTTTCAAGACCGTCTCTTTCGGCCGCTCAGACACCTGTCCAAAAGACGTGCCAATCAGGCACGTCACTCATCATACGACATCAGGGTTGGTCTAACCAGCAGCGGAATGTCGGTCGCTTCCAATAGAGGCGGCTCAGGCCTCCCAGGTCTGGGGCTCGATGACTTCTTTCCCACCCACGTAAGAGCGCATGGCCTCGGGGATGACAATAGAGCCATCGGCATTCTGGTGGTTCTCCAGGATGGCGACCAGCCAACGGGTGGTGGCCAAGGTCCCGTTCAGGGTGCTGACAGGGCGCGTGGAGCCGTCCTCCAGCCGCTCGCGCTCGTTGAGGCGGCGGGCCTGATACTCGGTGCAGTTGGAGGTTGACGTAAGTTCCCGATAGCGACCCTGGGTGGGCACCCAGGCCTCGCAATCGAACTTGCGCGCAGCCGAGGATCCCAAATCTCCTGCGGCGGTGTCGATGATCCGGTAGGGCACGTCCACCTTGGCCAGCATTTCCTGCTCCATGGCCAACAACTGCTGGTGCTGGTCGCGGGAGTCCTCCTGCTTGCAGTAGACGAACATCTCCACCTTGTCGAACTGGTGGACGCGGATGATGCCCATGGTGTCCTTGCCGGCGGAACCAGCCTCTCGCCGGTAGCAGCTGGACCAACCGCAGTAGCGCAGCGGACCCTTGCTCAAATCCAGAATCTCGTCCTCGTGCATGCCAGCCAGGGAGACCTCGGAGGTGCCCACCAGATACTGGTCGTCAGGCTCACGCAGACGATAGATCTCGTCGGCATGGGCGTTCAGGAAGCCGGTGCCGGCCATGACCTCGGGCCGGACCAAAGTGGGGGTGATCGTAGGAATGAATCCATGCTCCATGGCCTGGTCCACAGCCATGGTCAGCATGGCAATCTCCAGCCGGGCCACATCACCGCGCAGGAAGTAGAATCTGGATCCGGAGACCTTGACGCCCCTGCGCATGTCGATACCAGCCACGCCAACGCCCAGGACCAGGTGGTTCTTGGGCTCGAAACCCTCCTTGGCGAAGTCACGCGGAGTACCGACCTTCTTGACCACCACGTAATCATCCTCGCCGCCCTCGGGCGCCTCAGGCTCCACTACGTTGCTGAACTTCCACATCAGATCGGTGTACCTGGCGTTGGCCTCGTCAGAGGCTGCCTTGCAGGCGTTCACCTTGTCCGACAGGCTCTTGGTCTGGGCTAGAAGGTCGGCTTTCTCATCAGGAGAGGCCGAACCCATGCGCTTGCCGAGCGACTTCTGCTCGGCCCTGCGGCTTTCGTAATCCTGGAGCGCCGCCCTGCGCTCGCTGTCCGCCTTCAGCACTTCGTCGACGAGTTCGACCGATTCGCCGCGTTTGCGCTGTGATTCACGGACAACATCTGGATGTTCCTGAATGAACCTGATATCTAACATATCTGAATTCTATGACTTTCGGGGGACACGAAAACCGGCCCCGCACAACTCTTCCCAAGCCTTATGGCCTCTGTCGCAACCGGCCCGACGGGCCGCCGACCAGCCAGGAAGAGCAGCCGAGGCAGGAAGGCGGACGGGAACCATCCGTCTTTTATATACATCTGCCACGCATCACTTGCCGAATACGGTCTTGCGGAACCGTTTGCCGGTGGGAGTACCCGCAAGCCCGCCGATGCCGGTCTCCCTAAGTGACGATGGCATGCTCTCGCCGATGGACTTCATGGCTGCGATGACCTCATCGGGCGGGATTCTGCTGACGCCACCCGATAAGGCAATATCAGCAGCAATCAAAGCGTTGGCAGTGCCGATGGCGTTGCGGTTTACGCAAGGCACCTCCACCAGGCCGGCCACGGGATCGCAGACAAGGCCCAGCAGATTGCTCATGGCTATGGCGAAGGCCTGGGCGCAGGCATCAGGACCGCCTCCAGCACCCTCAACCGCTGCAGCGGCAGCCATGCCGGATGCGCTGCCCACTTCAGCCTGACAACCGCCTGTAGCTCCGGAGATCATCGCCTTGTTGGCGGTAACCAGACCGAAAGCCCCTGCCGTGAACAGGCAGCGAATCAACCCATCGTCATCCAGCCCCATTCGATTCTTGAGCACTGTGAGCACGCCGGGCAGAGTGCCCGAAGAGCCGGCGGTAG
>NZ_JBVPQK010000406.1:0-2316 GCF_058197115.1 Bifidobacterium sp. POST2/T3 (B1) | reverse complement strand
CACGGCCCGGCCCGTGTCCTCGCCATGTGCAACCAGAAGGGCGGTGTGGGCAAGACCACCTCATCGATCAACATCGCTGGGGCCATGTGTCAGTATGGGCGACGGGTGCTGATCGTGGACTTCGACCCCCAGGGCGCGGCCACCGTGGGTCTGGGCATCAATGCCAACAGTGTGGACAACACTATTTACACCGCTATGTTCGACCCCTCCCTGGATGTTCACGAGGTAGTCCGGCACACCCGTTTTGACGGTCTGGACATCATTCCGGCCAACATTGATTTATCGGCCGCTGAGATTCAGCTGGTCACCGAGGTCGGCAGAGAGCAGGCCCTGGCGGCTACCATCCGGCCCTTGCGGCAGGAGTACGACGCTATCATCATCGACTGCCAGCCTTCGCTCGGCCTGCTGACCGTCAACGCACTGACTGCTGCGGATGGTGTCATCATTCCTGTGGCGGCCGAGTTCTTCGCCCTGCGTGGCGTGGCCCTGCTCATGCAATCCATTGAGAAGGTCCGTAGCCGCATCAATCCTGACCTGCAGATTTACGGGGTTCTGGTCACCATGTACACCAAGACCCTGCATTCGGACGAGGTGCTTCAGCGTATCTACGAGGCCTTCAAAGGCAAAGTCCTGCATTCCATCATCAGCCGGTCCATAAAGTTGCCCGACGCCACGGTGGCAGGTGAGCCCATTACTATGTTCGCGCCTGAGCACAAGACCGCCAAGGAGTATCGGGAGGTCGCCCGCGAGCTGATCGCCCGCGGCATCGTGGCGTGAGCGGATCAGCGGACGGCTTCGCCGTCGATCTGGATGTCTACCAGGGGCCCTTCGACCTGCTGCTGGGAATGCTAGCCAACCGAAAGCTCTCTCTGACGGAGGTTTCGCTGGCCTCCATCACCGGGGAGTTTCTGGACTATGTTCGAACCCTGGACTTCAGTCAGGGGCTGGACCAGGCCAGCGCCTTCCTGGACGTGGCATCTGTTCTGGTGGAGGCCAAGAGCGCTGCCCTCCTGCCTGTGGAGGACGAATCCATGCGCGACCAGGCCTCCATGGATGCCCTTCGTGAGCGTGATCTGCTTTTCGCCAGGCTACTGCAGTACCGGGCCTTCAAGCAGGCTGGACAGGACTTTCGAGCCAGGCTGTCTGCCAACTCGGGCCGTTACCCCCATCCCGGCCATCTGGAGCCCCAGCTGGCCCATCTGCTGCCTGATCTGGTCTGGACTCTGAAGCCAGAGGATCTGGCCCTGCTCTGTGCCAATGCCTTGATCAACGCTCCGGCCTCCCAGGTTCGTCTGGACCAGCTTCACGTGCCCCTGGTTGACCTGAACAAGGAGGCCGACCAGGTTCGCCAAGTCTTGCTGGCGCAGCCCGGGCAGCCGGTGGCTTTCGCCGATTTGGTCGCCTCCTCCAAGGGCCGGGCGCAGGTGGTGGCCCGATTCCTGGCCGTGCTGATCTTCTTCCGGCAGGAGCTGATCCAGTATCGTCAGGATGGCCCATACCAGCCGCTCTACCTGCGCTGGGTAGGGCCGACCCAGGAGCCGGAAACGGCCTTGATCAGTGAGGGGGACTTCGCATGAGCCAAACTTCGGCTCCCGACACCCGTCCCGAATATGTGGACTTCGACGTGCAGGACTTTCCCGGAGGATTGGCCGCCTGCCTGGAGGCCATTTTGGTGGCCACGGACCGGCCGCTGACCGCAGAGGACTTCTCCCGGGTGCTGGCCGTGGATCCGGAACCGGTCAATGCCGCCCTGGAATCGTTGGCCGAGTCCTATAGCGACCGAGGATTCGAACTGCGCCGGACCGCCCGTGGCTGGCAGCTGACCAGCCGGGCCGCCTACCAGCCCGTGGTGGCGGCCTTCGTCAAGGACGGTCAGACGGCCAGACTTTCCCAGGCGGCCCTGGAGGCCCTGGCCATCGTGGCCTATCGTCAGCCCATGACTCGTGCCCAGGTGGGCCAGATTCGCGGGGTCAACTCAGATGGGGTCATCCGGGCTCTGTTGGTGCGCGGCTTGGTTCGTGAGGAAGGCCTGGACGAGCAAACCCACGCCGCGCTGCTGGTTACCACCGACCTTTTCCTTGAACGGATGGGCCTGCAGTCCTTGGAGGATCTGCCCTCACTTGCCCCCTTTCTGCCCGATGAGGACTCGGCTCTGGCCCAAGCCCGCCAGGAGCTGTATGGGCAACCCGAATCCCCGGATCTTGCCCATGTTTCGTCCCAGGGCGAGGAGGAGTGAACGCCTGTCACACAAGGCGGTTACACTTGTCTCTGTTTGTCCAATTCCTGGACCACGCCAGCCGGCAGCTAGGCCGGTGG
>NZ_JBVPQK010000405.1:0-2316 GCF_058197115.1 Bifidobacterium sp. POST2/T3 (B1) | reverse complement strand
CACGGCCCGGCCCGTGTCCTCGCCATGTGCAACCAGAAGGGCGGTGTGGGCAAGACCACCTCATCGATCAACATCGCCGGGGCCATGTGCCAGTATGGGCGACGGGTGCTGATTGTGGACTTCGACCCCCAGGGTGCGGCCACTGTGGGTCTAGGCATCAATGCCAACAGCGTGGACAACACCATTTACACTGCCATGTTCGACCCGTCACTGGATGTTCACGAGGTAGTCAGGCACACCCGTTTTGACGGGCTGGACATCATCCCGGCCAATATTGATCTGTCGGCCGCCGAGATTCAGCTGGTTACCGAGGTCGGTAGGGAACAGGCTCTAGCAGCCACCATCCGGCCCCTGCGGCAGGAATATGATGCCATCATCATCGACTGCCAGCCCTCGCTTGGACTGCTGACCGTCAATGCGTTGACTGCCGCGGACGGGGTCATCATTCCCGTGGCGGCCGAGTTCTTCGCCCTGCGCGGCGTGGCACTGCTCATGCAATCCATTGAGAAGGTCCGTAGCCGCATCAATCCTGACCTGCAGGTTTACGGTGTTCTGGTCACCATGTACACCAAGACCCTGCATTCGGACGAGGTGCTTCAGCGTATCTACGAGGCCTTCAGGGGCAAGGTCCTGCACTCCATCATCAGCCGGTCCATCAAGCTGCCCGACGCCACGGTGGCCGGTGAGCCCATCACTATGTTCGCACCCGAGCACAAGACCGCCAAGGAGTATCGGGAGGTTGCCCGGGAGCTGATCGCCCGCGGCATCGTGGCGTGAGCGGATCAGCGGACGGCTTCGCCGTCGACCTGGATGTCTACCAGGGGCCCTTCGACCTGCTGCTGGGCATGCTGGCCAACCGAAAGCTCTCCCTGACAGAGGTTTCGCTGGCCTCCATCACTGGGGAGTTTCTGGACTACGTGCGCACACTGGACTTCAGTCAGGGTCTGGATCAGGCCAGCGCCTTCCTGGACGTGGCCTCTGTTCTGGTAGAGGCCAAGAGCGCTGCCCTCCTGCCTGTGGAGGACGAATCCATGCGTGACCAGGCCTCCATGGATGCCCTTCGTGAGCGTGATCTGCTCTTTGCCAGACTTCTGCAGTACAGGGCCTTCAAGCAGGCTGGACAGGACTTTCGAGCCAGGCTGGCCGCCAACTCGGGCCGCTACCCGCATCCCGGCCATCTGGAGCCCCAGCTGGCCCATCTGCTGCCTGATCTGGTCTGGACCCTGAAACCGGAGGATCTGGCCCTGCTCTGCGCCAATGCCCTGGTCAACGCTCCGGCCTCAGAGGTTCGTCTGGACCAGCTGCATGTGCCCCTGGTCGACCTGAACAAGGAGGCCGACCAGGTTCGCCAGGCCCTGCTGGCGCAGCCCGGTCAGCCTGTGGCTTTCGCCGACCTGGTCGCCTCCTCCAAGGGCCGGGCGCAGGTGGTGGCCCGATTCCTGGCTGTGCTGATTTTCTTTAGGCAGGAGCTGATCCAGTACCGTCAGGATGGCCCCTACCAACCGCTCTATCTGCGCTGGGTTGGGCCTATCCAGGAGCCGGAAACGGCCTTGATCAGTGAGGGGGACTTCGCATGAGCCAATCCTCGGCTCCCGATACCCGTCCCGAATATGTGGACTTCGACGTGCAGGACTTTCCCGGCGGGCTGGCCGCCTGTCTGGAGGCTATTTTGGTGGCCACGGATCGGCCGCTGACTGCAGAGGACTTCTCCCGGGTGCTGGCCGTGGATCCGGGTCCGGTCAATGTCGCCCTGGAATCGCTGGCCGAATCCTATAGCGATCGAGGATTCGAACTGCGTCGGACCGCCCGAGGCTGGCAGCTGACCAGCCGGGCCGTCTACCAGCCCGTGGTGGCGGCTTTCGTCAAGGACGGTCAGACGGCCAGACTTTCCCAGGCGGCCCTGGAGGCCCTGGCCATCGTGGCCTATCGCCAGCCCATGACCCGTGCCCAGGTGGGCCAGATTCGCGGGGTCAATTCAGACGGGGTCATCCGGGCCCTGCTGGTGCGTGGCTTGGTCCGGGAGGAGGGCCTGGATGAGCAGACCCACGCCGCGCTGCTGGTTACCACCGACCTCTTCCTTGAACGGATGGGCCTGCAATCCTTGGAGGATCTGCCCTCCCTGGCCCCCTTCCTGCCCGATGAAGACTCGGCTCTGGCCCAAGCCCGCCAGGAGCTGTCTGGGCAACCCGAATCTCCGGATCCTGCCCAGGGTTCGCCCCAGGGCGAGGAGGAGTGAACACCTGTCACACAAGGCGGTTACACTTGTCTCTGTTTGTCCAATTCCTGGACCACGCCAGCCGGCAGCTAGGCCGGTGG
>NZ_JBVPQK010000404.1:0-2320 GCF_058197115.1 Bifidobacterium sp. POST2/T3 (B1) | reverse complement strand
CAGGCCGGGCTTCTAGGCGATGAGGATTGGCGGCATCAGGAAGAAGAGATAGGCCGCCGCTCATCGGTCAATATGATCTGGGCGCAGGCGCAGGCCACTGACGGTCGGCGTGGTGCCATCGGTTACCACAATGCGCTGCCTTGGCATCTGAGCGAGGATATGCAGCACTTCAAGGAGCTGACCGTATCCCATCCTGTCATCATGGGGCGGCGGACCTGGGTCTCCATGGGGGAGCGACCCCTGCCCAAGAGGGACAACATCATTCTATCCAGTGACCCAGGGTTCCATGCGCCAGGCGCCACTGTGGTATCTGCGGCCGACGATGCTCTGGAACTGGCCAGACAGGAAGCCATTCCTGATGATGGGATGGATCGTAGCGAAATCTGGATCATCGGCGGCGCAGGGGTCTTCAGCACCTTCTTTCCGCTGGCTGATGCGGCCTATGTGACCGACCTGGACCTGCAGACTCCAGCTGATGTCTTTGTGCCTGATATGGAGGAGCTGGTCAGCAAGCGGTTCTGGCAGGTGCGCGACGAGAGCCGTTGGATGACCCCTGCCAAACCAGCCCAGGCGGATGCCATCCGGCGCTTCCGGTACATCACCTATGGGAAGGTGCGTTGATGGCCCAGGATTCAGAAGGAAAGGCTTCACGGGGCCCTTACAACGTCATGACCGTCTGCACCGGCAACATCTGCCGGTCACCCATGGCTGAGATCATCCTGCGTAGGTTCTTCCAAGATCGCGGTCTGGATGAAGACCAGGTCAGGGTGGAATCCAGCGGGGTCAGTGACGAAGAGTTCGGCAACCCCATAGATCGGCGCGCTCAGAAGGTTCTGCGCGAGCGGGGCTATGAGGTGCCGGCTGACCACTTCGCCCACCGGATCACCCGGGAGGAGGCTGAAGACGCGGACCTGCTCCTGCCCATGACGGCCGACCATATGCGCGCCCTGCTGCGTCTGTTGCCATCAGGCAAGCGATCTGCTGTGCACCTGTACCGCAGCTTCGATCCGGATCTGCCCAAGCCAGCGCCGGGCCGGGAAAGCCAAATCGATCTGGTGGACCCTTGGTATGGCGGCCCACATGAGTTCGAGGTGGCCATCGATCAGATTGAGCACACCGCGCCCTACATCGTCGACTGGGTGGTGCGTCAGCTGTCCTGAATGCGCGAGCGGTTGATGACTGTAAATAACAATTAGGCCCCTGGTTTCCTTATGAATCTTAGAGGTTTGCTGGCTGGTGACCCCGAGCGGGATCGAACCGTCTAGATAATGAGACTTGTCGAGGTTTGTTTGCAAATGTGGTGGGTAAATGCCGGGGATTTGTAAATAGTCAGTCTCGCATTTTCTGATGCGGTGGGAGTGAGGCATGTCATTTTGAATTTGGAAAGGCCGGGAAGCGCTCCTCCGCTTGCTGCGATTACTCCACCACTTATTGCATCTGTGGCATTGCTGTGGGAGTGGCCTGGGGACAATCCCCTGGTTTCCATAGGTTATTTCACTACCCCGGAGGGTCTCCAGGCCTTGGGGCTAGGTTATCACGTGCTCTTGGTCTGGTGGGTGCGAGGCGTTACGGGTGTGACGTGCATGGGCAGGCTGTAGAGCTTGCGTTCGGCTTGTTCAGCGGGGTTCGCCGGTGGCGGTACCGGGCGTTTGCACAGATCGGGCCTGTTCGATCCCTGTCGTCGTAGGCTGTCTGTCCTCGGTGAAGGCCTCGAAGTCTTCGTGGTAGTCATGCATCGGCCTGCAATCCGGACTAGCAGAATGGACCTGCAGGCCTGCTTAAGTTGAGTGTTGGCCGTTTCCAGCTGCCCGGTCGGCCCGGCTCCGAGCCCATACCGGTCGAGCGCGAGGAGGTGCTGGTGAAATGCGGTTTCGTGGATCGGTTTAGGTCTCTGGTCGGGGCGGGTTGGCGCATGGGGGAGGTCTGCTGACTGAAGTGGTCAGTCGTAGGCTTCGACACCGGCAACGATAGGGATGTGCAGGATAGCCAAGTATGTGGGGGGCGTGGAGCAGTTCTTCAGGGATTCGACAAGATGCACAGCAACCCGAGCATGACACAGGATTTGTGCATGCAGCGCAACCTGTACAGCAGCAGGGCCGCTGAGGAGCTCCAATGCCTTGTTTGGGGATGCCCTGGGATGATGGTGAATATGCTGGGTAAGCGCTGGGGTCGGTTCTGAAAATCGAAAAGGCCAAGAAAACAGAAACCCCTCAGGCCCGCCGTTCCAGCGAGGGGGGATTTTATGGTGGCTCCGAGCGGGATCGAACCGTTGACCTAGCGATTTTCAGTCGCTCGCTCTACCAACTGAGCTACAGAGCCA
>NZ_JBVPQK010000403.1:0-2322 GCF_058197115.1 Bifidobacterium sp. POST2/T3 (B1) | reverse complement strand
TCGGTACCCACTACAACCGCAGCCTGGGCAGGGACCATCCTACTGACAGTGGGACTCCTATCTGCTGTTATCCTTACAGCCCCTCTTGCCTGGCATACTCGACTCGCCAATGGAGATAAAAATTCATGAACCTTTTCATCCTCTCTCGCTACTAACTAAGCAGACGGAACGAGTAGCGAACAATGTCTGGCGGCAGCCGAGGCCAAAACCAGATGTGAGGAAGGTGAACGAGGTTGGCTTTCGTAGGTATACAGCTCAAGAGGCTTTTTAGGCTGGTATTACTGCCGTTTATACTAACTGCAGGCATTCTTTTTGTGGGCTTCTTACTGGAGGGCATTTGGTCATTAAGCCGCATACGGCCAGTTATGATGGTTCTTACTCAGGTGCCAGTAATTACTGCTGGCCTATCTACAGCTTTTGTGCTCAATGGTGACCCAATCGTTGAACTTGTTGAGTCAACCCCAACTGGATGGCGGAAGGTTCAAGTGACCAGGCTGCTTATCATTACCGGAGCATTTCTTACTGCCGCAGCCCTTCTTTTTATCGGCTTGCATATGATGCGACTTTGGCCACGCGACCTGGGATGGGTGAGCATCATTACCCCGGTTGGCAGTATATTCATTGTCAACTGTCTGGTTTTCCTTATTGCCGTACTCACTACGTCTATGCCAACGTCATCGCTGGCTTCCATAGCTATTTGGCTGTTTTTATGTTTTATATGGGATCCATACATCACCGATCCGGTCCGGCAACGACTCATTCCATTGTTTATTGCAGCAGCAGGCGCAATCTTCGGATGGAACATGTGCGGTGATGCAGAGCGCAATGTTATAAAGGTGGCTGCCCTATGAGGATACTGAGCCTTGTACGCATCACGCTACTGATGTTTTATCGGCGCAAAGCCTTGTGGATAGCCAGCATACCGCTGGCGCTCTTCGCCCTCTTTTTAGCCTATGCCTCTCCTATGTCACCTGGATTCAGCAACGCAGATGGTCTTGTCTTTACCGGACAGGTTCTTGCTATGTTCACCCCGTTGGCATACGCAGCATCTTTTAGCGACCTTATGACTGCCGGCAGGCGAACAGGTATGGACGAGCTTGAATCCACCTCCCCCTTGCCGATGGCCGTCATCCGCTCGGCTCATGTCTTGGGAGCCTGGGTTATCTGCATATCATCTTCCCTGCTTTTCCTTGTATTGATCGCGGTCCACCAAGCCTTTAAAGGCAACGGTAAGGCAATACTGGTGGCCCTGGCAGTAGCACTTGTCATACTCTCACCATCAATGCTGATCGCTATGGGGATATCCGCCCTGCTAGGAGCCCTGTTGCCCACAATCGTAGCCCGGATTCTTGCCGTCCTGGTATGGGCCTGGTTGGCTTTCTATACCCCCCTCTTACCACTTCCAACGCTCAATGGTGGCCCGCTGGCCGTCATTGGCGATCCCATTGCCCAAGGATGGTTCCATACAGATCCTATGTACGTACCGGCGAACGGCCCCTTTACCGTCCAATCGGGAGTCATATCCTTGCTCTGGCAGGCGTGTATTATCTTCCTTCTCTTCACTGGCGCAAACATAGCCTCCAACCACATGAAAGTTCGGGTCTGACTATCCACTGACTTTGAAAGGAATTACTCACATGTTTATCTCTATTGACCATCTGACCAAGGATTTTCGGGGGAGACCGGCCGCTTTGAACGATCTGACCGTTGATCTTCCACAGGGCATGATAGGGCTTATTGGTCCAAATGGTGCCGGCAAAACAACCCTCATGCGCATTCTCACCGGAATAATCAAACCGACTAAAGGTAAAGTTTTTATTGATGGGCAAGACCTGTCATCGCCGGCCAATAGGCAAAATTTAAAACGACACCTGGGTTATCTGCCTCAGCACATCACCCCGTACGACTACCTGTCGCCACTTGAATTCCTTGATTATATCGGCATCTTGAAAATGATTGACGACAAACACGTACGGCAGGAGCAGGCACATACCCTCCTGGGACAAGTGGGATTGGAAGACGCGATGAACCTACCTATCCGGGGCCTATCCGGGGGTATGAGGCGCAGGGTTGGCATCGCACAGGCCCTTATGGGCGACCCCCAGCTGCTGGTAGTCGACGAGCCCACAGCAGGGTTGGATCCCGAAGAGCGCATGCGGTTCCGCACACTCCTTGCCCAACTGGGACAGGATCGAACCGTTATCCTCTCCACCCACATACTCGATGATGTTGCACAAACCTGCCCTTGGGTGTGTGTATTACGTTGCGGACGCAACCAGTATGACGGGCCGACAGAGGGGCTGATCCATGAAGCTGCCGGTC
>NZ_JBVPQK010000402.1:0-2322 GCF_058197115.1 Bifidobacterium sp. POST2/T3 (B1) | reverse complement strand
TCGGTACCCACTACAACCGCAGCCTGGGCAGGGACCATCCTACTGACAGTGGGACTCCTATCTGCTGTTATCCTTACCGCTCCTCTTGCCTGGCATACTCGACTCGCCGGTGGAGATAAAAATTAATGAACCTTTTCATCCTCTCTCGCTACTAACTAAGCAGACGGAACGAGTAGCGAACAATGTCTGGCAGCAGCCGAGGCCAAAACCAGATATGAGGAAGGTGGACGAGGTTGGCTTTCGTAGGTATACAGCTCAAGAGGCTTTATAGGCTAGTATTACTGCCGTTCATACTGACTGCAGGTGTTCTTCTTGCGGGCTTCGTACTGGAGAGCATTTGGTCATTGCGCCGCATACGGCCGGTTATGATGGTTCTTACTCAGGTGCCAGTAATTGCTGCTGGTCTATCTACAGCTTTTGTACTCAACGGTGATCCAATCGTTGAACTTGCTGAGTCAACCCCAACTGGATGGCGGAAGGTTCAAGTGACCAGGCTGCTTATCATTACCGGAGCATTTCTTGCAGCCGCAGGCCTTCTTTTTACCGGCTTGCATATGATGCGACTTTGGCCACGCGACATGGGGTGGGTGAGCATCGTTACCCCGGTTGGCAGTATATTCATTGTCAACTGTCTGGTTTTCCTTATAGCCGTACTCACCACGTCTATGCCAACATCGTCGCTGGCTTCCATAGCTATTTGGCTGTTTCTATGTTTTATATGGGATCCATACATCACCGATCCAGTCCGGCAACGACTGATACTAATGATTATTGCAGCGGCAGGCGCAATCTTCGGATGGAAAATCTGCAGTGATGCGGAGCGCAATGTCGTAAAGGTGGCAGCCCTATGAGGATACTGAGTCTTGTACGCATCACGCTACTGATGTTTTATCGGTGTAAAGCCTTATGGATAGCCAGCATGCCGCTGGCGCTCTTCGCCCTCTTTTTGGCCTATGCCTCTCCTATGTCACCTGGATTCAGCGACATAGATGGTCTTGTCTTTACCGGACAGGTTCTTGCTATGTTCACCCCGTTGGCATACGCAGCATCTTTTAGCAACCTTATGACTGCCGGCAGGCGAACAGGTATGGACGAGCTTGAATCCACCTCCCCCTTACCGATGGCCGTCATCGGCTCGGCTCATGTCTTGGGAGCCTGGGTTATCTGCATATCATCTTCCCTGCTTTTCCTTGTATTGATCGCGGTCCACCAAGCCTTCCACGGCAACGGTAAGGCAATACTGGTGGCCCTGGCAGTGGCACTTGTCATACTCTCACCATCAATACTGATTGCTATGGGGATATCCGCCCTGCTGGGAGCCCTGTTGCCCACGATCGTAGCCCGAATTCTTGCAGTCCTGGTATGGGCCTGGCTGGCTTTCTATACCCCCCTCTTACCAGTTCCAACGCTCAATGGCGGCCCCCTGGCAGTCATTGGCGATCCCATTGCGCAGGGATGGTTCCATACAGATCCTATGTACGTACCGGCGAACAGCCCCTTTACCGTACAATCAGGAGTCATATCCCTGCTCTGGCAGGTGTGTATTATCTTCCTCCTTTTCACTGGTGCAAACATAGCCTCCAACCACATAAAAGGTGGGGTCTGACTATTTACTGACTTTGAAAGGAATTACTCACATGTTTATCTCTATTGACCATCTGACCAAGGATTTTCGAGGGAGACCGGCCGCTTTGAACGATCTGACCGTTGATCTTCCACAAGGCATGATAGGGCTCATAGGACCAAATGGTGCCGGCAAAACAACCCTCATGCGTATTCTCACCGGAATAATCAAACCGACTAAAGGTAAAATTTATATTGATGGGCAAGACCTGTCTTCGCCGGCCAATAGGCGAAATTTAAAACGACACCTGGGTTATCTGCCTCAGCACATCCTCCCGTACGACAACCTGACGCCACTTGAATTCCTTGATTATATCGGCATCTTGAAAATGATTGACAACAAACACGTACGGCAGGAGCAGGCACATACCCTCCTGGAACAGGTGGGACTAGAGGATGTAATGAACCAACCTATCGGGGGGCTATCCGGGGGTATGAAACGCGGGGTTGGCATCGCACAGGCACTTATGGGCGACCCCCAGCTGCTGGTAGTCGACGAGCCCACAGCGGGGTTGGATCCCGAAGAACGCATGCGGTTCCGCACACTCCTTGCCCAACTGGGACAGGATCGAACCGTTATACTCTCCACCCACATACTCGATGATGTTGCACAAACCTGCCATTGGGTGTGTGTATTACGTTGCGGACGCAACCAGTATGACGGGCCGACAGAGGGGCTGATCCATGAAGCTGCCGGTC
>NZ_JBVPQK010000401.1:0-2336 GCF_058197115.1 Bifidobacterium sp. POST2/T3 (B1) | reverse complement strand
TTCCACCTTGACGAGCGCCCAGAAGATCTTGTGGAGGAGTGGAACGAGGACGCACTCCTGCTCTACGCCACAGCTGTGCAGCCCAAGCCACATGCACTCGATTACCTGCAGGCGCTAAAAGCAAGCGGTGCCGCTTTGGCTGTGGCAACCAGCCTCCCTCCGCGCCTGCGACAGGCTGCTCTGAAGCACGCTGGGATGACCGATTGTTTCGACCAGGTCTGCAGCGTGGATGATGCCAAAAGCATCGGCAAGGAGGAACCGGAAATCTACCTGTTGGCTTCACGGATGCTGGGCGTCGCGCCCAACCAATGCACAGTGTTCGAGGATCTTCTGGTCGCCGTCGATTCCGCCAAGCGGGCTGGGATGAAGGTCTGGGCCATGTACGACCAGTCTTCGGCCAAGGATTGGGATGCCATTCGCTCTGAGGCCGATGGCGCTATCACTGACTTCGCCCAGGCGCCTGCCATTCTCTGACTCGCCCCGCACCGGCTGGAACCAGCTGTTACCATGAAAAGCGTCAAGTAGTTTGGTGGAGGCGTTATGGGCAATTCAGGCAGGATAAATGTCGGTTGCTCAAAGTGGCTGTATTCACGTTTGCTCGCTCGTCTGGGATTGCAGAATTGGTGGCCGGCAGAGACCGACTTCGAGATGATGATCGGAGCTGTGCTGGTCCAGCATACGGCCTGGGGAAACGCGGCCATGTCCATCGAGCAGCTGCGCAAGGCCGATCTGCTCAACCCCTGCAACATGGCCGACGTCGATCTGGCAAGGCTGACAAACTTGATCAGATCAAGCGGCTTTATGAAGGCCAAGGCACGCACCTGCAAAGCCCTGGCTCAGTGGCTGCTGGCTCACGGCATCCGCACGGCTGATGTTGAGGACTGCGCGGATGAAGGTCTGCGTGACAGCCTGCTCACCATTGCCGGAGTCGGACGTGAGACGGCGGATGTCATACGGCTTTATGCATTCGGCCAGCGTTGCTTTATCTGGGATGCCTATGCATGCCGGATGCTGGACGGTCTGGGGTGGGCCTCTTTACGGTCATACCAGGAGGGCGAAGAGTACGAGGCGGATTTTATTCGGGTTGATCAATGGTCACTGAACGATATGCGTGAATATCATGGGCTGATTGTCCAAGCAGGCAAAAACCATCGCAACCCCCAGGCCTATGCTTCCTTCCTTAAGGAACTTGGCAGCCCACAAAGCTCCTCCTAATGAGTTGAATCGTTGAGGTTCGGCCTATGACGTGCATGTAAGGATGCATACGATTTGTCACAAGGCGTATGACGATACCTCAATACGCCACCTCTACATAGCAACCCTTATAGGGCACCCCTATGCAGAACCCCCCTATAAGGCACCAATATATGGCTGCATCTTATGACCGTATTCCCGTGTGACAATCTTGTCCGCACCTCTATGAATCGCGCACACTAAGGATTTGACTTGACTTCGAGCGGATTGAACTCCGTAGACTATGTTTCATCCGCATACTTGACAGACGGATCCGCCAGGTAGTGAAAAATGGGGAGCAGGAGCATGAAGACAGCAAAGTTTGTGAAGCCAGGCCGCATCGAGCTGGAGGAAGCGCCGATGCCGACCATCGAAAAGCCCGGAGATGCCGTGATTCGGGTCGTTCGCGCCTGCGTGTGCGGATCCGACCTGTGGTGGTATCGGGGTATTTCCTCAATGCCCTCAGGCAGTCACGTAGGGCACGAGGCCATCGGCCTGGTCGAAAAGGTGGGCTCCGATGTCACCCACGTCAAGCCAGGGGACTTCGTCATAGCGCCTTTCACCCATGGCTGCGGGCACTGCGCAGCTTGCAGGGCCGGCTTCGACGGTGACTGCCTTGATCCGGACAAGCGGGGGAGCGGCGGCTATCAGAGCGAGTATCTGCGATTCACCAACGCGGACTGGGCCTTGGTGAAGATTCCAGGCCAACCTGAGGACTACAGCGACGACATGCTCGACTCTCTGCTGACCCTCTCCGACGTGATGGCCACGGGTTATCATGCAGCCGCAACTGCCCAGGTCAAAGAAGGCGACACGGTCGTGGTCATGGGCGATGGGGCAGTGGGTCTGTGCGGAGTCATAGCAGCCAAGCTGCGCGGGGCCGAACGCATCATTGCCATGAGCCGGCATGAGGACCGCCAAAGGTTGGCTAGTGAATTCGGTGCCACTGACATCGTGGCTGAACGCGGCGACGCTGCTGTGGAGCAGGTCATGGCCCTCACCGACGGAGCAGGAGCCGATGCGGTTCTGGAATGCGTGGGCACCGAACTGTCCACCGACACCGCTGTCAGGGTGGCCCGGCCCGGCGCAGTAGTCGGCAGGGT
>NZ_JBVPQK010000400.1:0-2338 GCF_058197115.1 Bifidobacterium sp. POST2/T3 (B1) | reverse complement strand
TGCCACAAGCAATGGGGAAGAACAAGCCTGGAGGGTCAGATGAGCAACAATCGAAACGAACGTGCGAATAAGAACCAAGGTAGGCATGAAAGTCCCGAACAATCACCAATGAACGACAAAAACCGCATGCCAAGGCCAGCGGAGAACACTAACGGCGGAAAAGAAAGCCAAGCAGAAAATGCCCCCATGACGAAGAAGGAAGGCAGGGATTCATCCAGCAAGGACGTTGCTCACGGCAGACCTGGAGCACAAAATAAGCAGGACCAGGCCCTAACCGCCGACCACTCACAAGCCGGCCAGGTAAACAGAGAGCATGATGGCTCCTCCCATGACGACAAGCCAAGCCAACCCGGTAAGCCTGCTGCAAAAGAAACGCCCGTACCCGTCGATAAACCGTCTCAGCCAACCAAGGAAAGCAAGCCTGCCAAACCGCGCAAGGCCAAAAACCATGATTCCTTCTATCTGGGCCTTGCCTCGGCAGTCCTGGTTGCAGCTCTGGGCCTCAGCCTGAGCACCATGCCGATCTTCTTCTCCCTGCCTCTTGCCGCCGTTCTCTTCGGAATCGGCATCTGGCTCCTCTCCTATGCCAGCTTCAAGTCTCCCGGCAAACCAGAGGGAGAGGGAACAGATGCGGACAGGCACACCAGGACGGTAGTCGTGGCAACAGTCCTTCTGGTTCTGCAGACCTTCATCATGGACGTGTTCATCTTCACCCGTATGGGAACCGTCGGCAAACATCAGAACGCCATCGTCATCGCCTGGATCCTCGCCAGCATGATCGAGACCCTGGCTGCCTTCGCCCTTATCTACCATCACAATCCCTTGCAGTCCAAGCCCAAGGACCCTGCGGCGAACGATAAACACGAGGAAAAGGACTAAAGCACTGCAGCAAACATGGACCTGAAACGACATAACAGACCGGAAAGGCCGACTGGCCGACCGGGGATGTGAAATTACCTGCCCACAGCGTTCCATCGCCAAGGCCTTCCGCCTCAGGGTGCCACTCATCATTCTTGAAGATGTGTGGCACCCTTTACTTGATCATCTCCACTGCTGCAGCTTGACATGGATGGCAAGGTCCTGCACTTTGCCGGCAGACTCACAAAAATTCGACATCAAAGCCCAAAAACACTCTTCAGGCAATCCATGAGCTGCGTGGACACAACTAAGCGAGCTCGGCTCTTTGCTCTTTCTGCTTCTCATCCTCTTCGGCAAGACACCATGCAAGATACCTTGAACTTGCTCTTCTCAGCTGTTACTTATTCACTTACAAATTGTGTTGACCTGCCAACAGTAAAGACCAGCAACTAGAATCATTGATGAAATTACTCACACACAGTTGTGTTTGGAAAAGGAAAGACATGAGTGGACCAGAACAATCCCACGTAGCCTTCGGGGTCCTCAAAGAGACTGACGATGAAGAGTCCCGTGTGGCCCTGACGCCTGACATCGTGACCCGGCTGACCAGGCAGGGCATTACCTGCCTATTGGAGTCCGGAGCCGGGGCTCGAGCCGGCTTCCGAGATGAGGACTACCAACAGACCGGAGCCACAGTCACCGACAGGAATACCGTCTTATCCAAGTCACAAGTTCTGGGCTTCGTCAACAGACCGGATGAATCCTTGCTGAAGGGGATCCCAGCCGGAACATGGATCATCGGCATGCTGGGGTCCTTGAGCGACAAGGACTACATCAAATCCCTGGAAGCGTCCGGGCTTACAGGGATTGCTATGGAGCGACTCCCCCGACAGCTCAGCTCGGCCCAGTCCATGGACGAGATGACCTCGCAGAACTCGGTCATGGGATACAAGGCGGCTCTGGTGGCTGCCGATGCCTATGGCTCCTTCTTCCCCATGATGACCACTGCCGCAGGAACCATCCGACCAGCCAAAGTCCTGGTCTTGGGTGCTGGCATCGCAGGTCTGCAGGCCATCGGGACCGCAAAACGCTTGGGAGCCGTGGTCACCGCCTATGATGTCAGACCCGCTTCCAGGCAGGAGGTGGAATCCTTGGGAGCCAAGTTCCTCGACCTGGGACTGGACTTCTCCAAGGGGCAGGGCGAGGGTGGCTATGCGCGTCAGCTGACCGATCAGGAGCAAGCCCAGCAGCAGGCTGCGGTGGATGCCAAAGCGGCAGGCTTTGATGTGGTCATTACCACAGCCAAGGTTCCAGGCGGAAAGCCTCCTCGCCTCCTAAGCGCCGAGGGTGTGGCCAACCTGCATCCCGGGGCTGTGGTCGTGGACTGCGCTTCCAGCGACCTCGGCGGCAATGTCGAGGGATCACAGGTGGGAACCAGGACCACCGACAAGGGAGTCATCATGATCGGGGCCCCATACCT
>NZ_JBVPQK010000399.1:0-2352 GCF_058197115.1 Bifidobacterium sp. POST2/T3 (B1) | reverse complement strand
TGCAGGAAGATCTGGCCGTCGGTGATGGAGATCACGTTGGTCGGAATGTAGGCCGAGACGTCGTTGGCCTTGGTCTCGATGATCGGCAGACCGGTCATGGATCCGCCGCCCAGGTCATCGGAGAGCTTCGCGCAGCGCTCCAGCAGACGCGAATGCAGGTAGAAGACGTCGCCAGGGTAAGCCTCGCGCCCCGGCGGACGACGCAGAAGCAGGGAGATGGACCGATAAGCCTCGGCCTGCTTGCTCAGGTCGTCGAAGACGATCAGAACGTGCTTGCCGCCGTACATCCAATGCTGGCCGATGGCCGAACCGGTGTAGGGGGCTATGTACTTGAAACCTGCAGAATCGGAAGCCGGGGAGGCCACGATGGTGGTGTACTCCATGGCGCCGGCCTCTTCCAGAGAGGAACGGACCGAGGCAATAGTGGTGCCCTTCTGGCCAATAGCCACATAAATGCACCGCACCTGCTTCTTGGGGTCTCCGGACTCCCAGTTGCGCTTCTGGTTGATAATGGTGTCGATGGCGATGGCCGTCTTGCCGGTCTGCCGGTCGCCGATGATCAACTGACGCTGACCGCGCCCGATAGGTGTCATGGCGTCGATGGCCTTGATGCCGGTGGCCAAGGGCTCGTCAACGGGATGCCGGTGCATGACGTCGGGGGCCTGAGCCTCCAGAATTCTGCGGCCCTCACTTTTGATTTCGCCTAGGCCGTCAATGGGCTCACCCAAGGGGTTGACCGTACGCCCCAGATAGCCGTCGCCGACGGGCACTGAAAGCACTTCGCCGGTCCTGTGGACTTCCTGGCCTTCTTCGACACCTGCGAAGTCGCCCAGGATGACCACGCCGATCTCTCGGGCGTCCAGGTTGAAGGCCAGACCCAACGTGCCGTCCTCGAAGGTCAGCAGCTCGTTGGCCATGCAACCAGGCAGTCCCTCCACATGCGCAATGCCGTCACCAGCCGTCCGGACATAGCCCACCTCCTGGGTGGGGGTATCCGTCGGCTTGTAGGACTCGACAAACTGGTCGAGCGCCTTGCGCACCACGGCGGGATCAATGGTCATTTCTGCCATGATCACTCCTTATTTCTGTTCTTGTTCAAGTCTGTTGGTCCCCTGCTCATCCTGCTACGGCCATTCGCCGCTTCAGGTGCTTCAGCTGGGTAGCCACCGTGCCATCGGTGGAGACCGAGCCATACTGGACCTTCATGCCACCTATGACCGAAGGGTCAACCACCGAGTTGATGTGGACCGGCTTACCCAGCTTGCGCCCGTAGACCTCCTGTAGGCGGCTGACCTGTTCGTCCTTCATGGAGACCGCCGTAGTAACGGTGACCATGATCTGGTCCATGTGCTCGGAGAAGCGGTCCACCAACCAAACGATGGTGTCAGGGAAGCGCCGCCCGCGCAGATCGATGGTGGAGTTCAGTGCCATCTGCTTGGTGACCGGATGCATATGCTGCCCATCCAGGAGCGCCCTGAGCAGGTCGGCTCGCGCCTTGGAATCGCTGTACTCGTCAGAGAGCCGGAAAAGCACCAGCGGCATGCCTAGCAGGGCTGAATGAATCTCAGCCAGCTCACCGGCCACCTGGTTGGTGATGCCCAGAGCATCGGTGTAATAGGTGGTGGCATCCACCGACATGTCCTCGGCCGCGTTGGCGATGTGCACCACACGGCTCCACTGATGATCAGTCAGATCATGGAGGATATCCACGGTCAGCGGATCAGCCTTATCAGCCAGGATGGTGTCGATCACCTGCCACTTGTCCTCAGCTGGACGGGAGGGGTCGGTCAGCGCACGCTCCAGGGGCCTATTGGCATCGAGCAGGGTCACGAAAGTATAGAGCTCCATGGCTACGCGGAGGG
Organism: Bifidobacterium sp. POST2/T3 (B1); assembly: GCF_058197115.1. NCBI lineage: Bacteria > Bacillati > Actinomycetota > Actinomycetes > Bifidobacteriales > Bifidobacteriaceae > Bifidobacterium > Bifidobacterium sp. POST2/T3 (B1). The sequence goes on along the minus strand of NZ_JBVPQK010000399.1, from coordinate 490 downwards.
CATCCTTCCCCTTGCTCTTGAGCAAAGGGGCATACTTGGCCCTGGTCTCCTTGTCGGAGCTCAGTGAAGTCTCTCCTCGCATGTCACCTCCCCTTTCGCAGAATCAACGTACCCGTGGTCCGCCAATCAGTCATCATGCCTGCCGCTTGTCCGAGGATTGTCCGCCCTGGCCCGCGATGATCGAGTCGATCATGGAGGACTGCACGGCATCATCCTGAAGCTGCGAGCCCAGGATTTTGCCTGCAAGAGCCGTAGCCAGCGTGCCCACCTCGCCCTTAAGCGAGACCAGAGCCTGCTGCTGCTGGGACTTGAGGGATCTCTGGGCGTTCTCGGTGATCTGGTTGGCCTCAGTCTCTGCCCGGGTCCTGGCATCAGCCACGATCCTGGAGGCTTCAGCGCGGGCATCATCCCGAATCTGGGAAGCTTCCACACGAGCCTTGCTCAGCTGATCCTGATACTGCTTGCGGGCCTGATCCGCCTCTTCACGAGC
>NZ_JBVPQK010000398.1:0-2352 GCF_058197115.1 Bifidobacterium sp. POST2/T3 (B1) | reverse complement strand
GCTCGTGAAGAGGCGGATCAGGCCCGCAAGCAGTATCAGGATCAGCTGAGCAAGGCTCGTGTGGAAGCTTCCCAGATCCGGGATGACGCCCGAGCTGAGGCCTCCAGGATCGTGGCGGATGCCAGGACCCGGGCAGAGACCGAGGCCAACCAGATCACCGAGAACGCCCAGAGATCCCTCAAGTCCCAGCAGCAGCAGGCACTGGTCTCGCTCAAGGGCGAGGTGGGCACGCTGGCTACGGCTCTTGCCGGCAAAATCCTGGGTTCGCAGCTTCAGGATGATGCCGTGCAATCTTCCATGATCGACTCGATTATTGAGGACCAGGGCGGACAGTCCTCGGACAAGCGGCAGGCATGATGACTGATTGGCGGACGATGGGCGCGCCCGCATCGCGAAAGGGGAGGTGACATGCGAGGAGAGACTTCGCTGAGCTCCGACAAGGAGACCAGGGCCAAGTATGCCCCTTTGCTGAAGAGCAGGGGAAAGGATTCCCTCCGCGTGGCCATGGAGCTCTATACCTTCGTGACCCTGCTCGACGCCAACAGGCCCTTGGAGCGTGCGCTGACCGACCCCTCCCGTCCGGCTGAGGACAAGTGGCTGGTGATTGACACCATCCTGGCCGACAAGGCCGATCCGCTGACCGTGGATATCCTCCATGATCTGACTGATCATCAGTGGAGCCGTGTGGTGCACATCGCCAACGCGGCCGAGGACATGTCGGTGGATGCCACGGCTTATTACGCCGATGCCTTGGGAATCACCAACCAGGTGGCCGGCGAGCTGGCTGAGATTCATTCGGCCCTGCTGGGTATGCCTCTTGTGCTCTTCCGGCTCTCTGATGAGTACAGCGATTCCAGAGCTCGAGCCGACCTGCTCAGGGCGCTCCTGGCTGGGCAGCATATGCATCCGGTCACCGAGCAGATGGCCCTGAACGCCACCATTGATCTGCGCGGACGACGCTTCCCTGACACCATCGTTTGGTTGGTGGATCGCTTCTCCGAGCACATGGACCAGGTCATGGTCACCGTCACCACGGCGGTTTCCATGAAGGACGAACAGGTCAGTCGCCTGCAAAAGCTCTACGGGCGCAAGCTGGGCAAACCGGTCCACATCAACTCGGTGGTCGATCCCTCGGTCCTAGGCGGCATGAAGGTCCAGTACGGCTCGGTCTCCACCGACGGCACGGTGGCCACCCAGCTGAAGCACCTGAGGCGGCGGATGGCCGTGGCAGGATGAGCGGAGAACCGACAGACTTGAACAAGAACAGAAATAAGGAGTGATCATGGCAGAAATGACCATTGATCCCACCGTGGTGCGCAAGGCGCTCGACCAATTCGTCGAATCCTACAAGCCGACGGACACCCCCACCCAGGAGGTGGGCTACGTCCGTACGGCAGGTGACGGTATTGCGCACGTGGAGGGACTGCCTGGTTGCATGGCCAACGAGCTGTTGACCTTCGAGGACGGCACGCTGGGTCTGGCCTTCAACCTGGACGCCCGAGAGATCGGCGTGGTCATCCTGGGCGACTTCGCAGGTGTCGAAGAGGGCCAGGAAGTCCACAGGACCGGTGAGGTGCTTTCAGTACCCGTCGGTGACGGCTATCTGGGGCGTACGGTCAACCCTCTGGGCGAGCCCATCGACGGCCTGGGTGAAATCAAAAGCGAGGGCCGCAGAATCCTGGAGGCTCAGGCCCCCGACGTCATGCACCGGCATCCCGTCGACGAGCCCCTGGCCACCGGTATCAAGGCCATCGACGCCATGACTCCAATCGGCCGCGGTCAGCGTCAGCTGATTATCGGCGACCGGCAGACCGGCAAGACGGCCATCGCCATCGACACCATCATCAACCAGAAGCGCAACTGGGAGTCCGGAGACCCCAAGAAGCAGGTGCGGTGCATCTATGTGGCCATCGGCCAGAAGGGCACCACCATTGCAGCGGTCCGTTCCTCTCTGGAAGAGGCCGGCGCCATGGAGTACACCACCATCGTGGCCTCCCCGGCTTCCGACTCTGCAGGTTTCAAGTACATAGCCCCCTACACCGGTTCGGCCATCGGTCAGCACTGGATGTACGGCGGCAAGCACGTTCTGATTGTCTTTGACGACCTGAGCAAGCAGGCCGAGGCCTACCGGTCCATCTCCCTGCTGCTGCGTCGTCCGCCGGGGCGTGAGGCTTATCCTGGTGACGTCTTCTACCTGCATTCGCGTCTGCTGGAGCGTTGCGCCAAGCTCTCCGATGACCTGGGCGGCGGATCCATGACCGGTCTGCCCATCATTGAGACCAAGGCCAACGACGTCTCGGCCTACATTCCGACCAACGTGATCTCCATCACCGACGGCCAGATCTTCCTGCA